>CALJMC010000018.1 GCA_937982385.1 uncultured Rickettsiales bacterium
CATAACTCTTAAAGAGTGGGTGCGAACCTTTGGGGCGAGACTTAAATTCAGGATGGAATTGCACACCAATAAACCATGGATGGTCTTTAATTTCAACGATTTCTGGCAGATGCCCGCTTGGTGACATACCTGAGAAAATCAATCCTTTTGCTTCCAACTCTTCACGATATGCAATATTCACCTCATAGCGATGGCGGTGACGCTCAGAAATTGTATCAGCGCCATAAACCTTGCGCGCGAGCGAGTCTTTTTGCAGCGCACAATCATAAGCACCAAGACGCATTGTGCCGCCCAAATCGCCTTCTGCTGCGCGTTTTTCTAGCACCGAACCTCGTTCCCACTCCGTCATCAAACCAACGACTGAACCACGTTCATCGTCCATTTCGGATGCACCAAATTCTGTGGAGGATGCTTCCACGAGTCCCAACACATTTTGTGCATATTCAACCACTGCCATTTGCATACCAAAGCAGATGCCCAAATAGGGAACTTTATTTTCACGCGCATATTTTGCGGCGGCTATTTTTCCAATCACTCCGCGTTCACCGAATCCGCCGGGAACGAGGATTGCATCCACATCTTTGAGCTGCTCGGCGGCATTTTGCTGCTCGAACACACGCGCATTAACCCAACGGATATTCACACGCACATTATGCGCGATTCCGGCATGGTCTAGGGCTTCAGTCAAGGACTTGTAAGCATCTGATAGACCTGTATATTTTCCGACAAGCGCGACATTAACCTCACCTTGTGGGTTTTCAAACCGACGTGCAATTTCTGCCCACGCATCAAGGTCTAATTCTGCATCTGCCTGTTCATCGAGGCCGAAATGTTTCAATACTTGAACATCGAGTTTTTCAGCATGATAGGTTACGGGAACCTGATAGATAGAAGGCACATCAAGTGCCTGAATCACATTTTCTTGTGGGATATTACAGAACAAGCCTATTTTCTTACGTTCAGACACTGGGATTTCACGATCTGCACGACATAAGAGAATATCGGGAATAATACCAATTGAGCGCAGCTCCTTCACAGAGTGTTGTGTAGGCTTGGTTTTCAGCTCTTTTGCCGCTGGAATATATGGCACCAAGGTGAGATGCATAAAGAGGCATTTTTCTTTGCCCAATTCATAGCCCAATTGACGAATTGCCTCGAAGAATGGTAGCCCTTCGATATCGCCTACTGTGCCACCAATTTCACAGAGAATGAAATCTTCATCATTGGTGTCATGCAGCATAAATTCTTTAATAAGGTCCGTCACATGCGGAATCACCTGCACTGTGCCACCGAGATAGTCTCCGCGACGTTCTTTCGCAAGCAAAGTCGAATAGATACGACCAGTGGTGACGTTATCGCTCTTTTTTGCTGCGACATCGGTGAAACGCTCATAGTGCCCCAAATCAAGATCCGTCTCCGCGCCATCTTCGGTCACGAACACTTCACCATGCTGTGTTGGGTTCATGGTCCCAGGATCTACGTTGAGATATGGGTCGAGCTTACGCATGCGGACTTTATAGCCGCGCGACTGCAACAAACTCGCCAATGACGCCGATGCTAAACCCTTCCCCAATGAGGAAACTACACCACCAGTGATAAATATATATCGCGTCATTCGCATCTAATCCTTTAATTACTCTGCGGCTGGCACTGCCATCGCATCAGGTTTCACTTCATCAATCGCTTTTTCAACTGAGACTGGAGCATCAGCTTCTGTTGTTACAGGAACAGTGTCCATCACCACGCCTTCGTCACCCAATGGTGCTTCCAGCTCTTTGCTCTCGGCCTTCTCTGCAATACGACTGGTAATGGAATCACCACTGCCGCGGGTTGTTACGATGGCGAGCAACAAGCTGTTAATCATAAATATAGCCGCAAGAATAGCTGTTGTGCGTGTCATAAAGCTGGCTTTGCCTTTACCAGACATCACGCCACCACCACTGCTTGAGCCTAGCCCAAATCCGTCGCTATCGCTACGTTGCAACAAGACGAATGCGATGAGCGCTATGGCTACGATCACTTGAATTACTAATAAAATCTCACCCATGGTCGCTACTTTCTATTCATTCCAATTAACTATTTAAGACGCGGCATTTATAATCGCACCAAATTCTTCTGCTTTGAGGCTCGCCCCACCTACTAGCACACCACCCACAGATGGCAATGCAAAAATCTCATCAGCATTACTTGCCTTCACCGAACCACCATAGAGCACATGCGCATCTTCAGACGCCACACCCCGCTCATTTATCAGCACATCGCGCAATGCTTCATGCATCGCTTCAATGTCGTTGATGGTTGGCACTTTGCCTGTACCAATAGCCCATACTGGCTCATAGGCAAGCAAAAACGGTGCTGTTAGCCCCTTTGGCACTGAACCCAGCACTTGCGCTATCACTACGTCAATTGCTTTGCCCGACTCTCGTTCGGAGAGATGTTCACCCACACATATCACAGGGATGAGTCCGGCGGCAATGGCGGCTAACGCCTTAGCGGCAATGTTTTTATCGCTCTCGGCATGATATTGACGTCGCTCAGAATGCCCAACCAACACATATCCTGCGCCAGCATCTTTCACCATAGGAGCACTCACATCGCCCGTATATGCACCATGTGTTTCAGCGTGACAGTCCTGCGCACCAATGGCGGCCTTAGGCCCAACGGCATCCGCGATCTGTGATAGTATCAAGGATGGCGGACATAGAATAATCTGCACATGGCGGGCGTCATCATTACGATGAGACAGCACATCACCTGCCAGCGCCAATCCCTCTTGCGCTGTCAAATGCATTTTCCAATTCGCCATGACATAATGTTTTTTCGTCATGATTCCCATCCCACATTGATTCAATCGCTAGCTATGTAGCACGAGACGTGACATTCTTCCACAATAAATATTTAGACAGAATCTATTGGCTGGTGTACATAAATTGATAATTCGTTTCATTCATACATATTAGGACGTCTATGTTAAGCGCAATTCGCAATACTGTTGACCATTTTCTGACAAAAATTCTTTTGATTTTGCTTGTCTTAAGCTTTGCATTTTGGGGCATGGGCGACATCGCCAATGGCCGCAGCGCTGAGATTGCTGCCGAGGTAGGTGACGAACCTATTTATTTGAGCGAAGTGGAGCAAAAAGTGGCACAGTGGAAGCGTCGTTTTGG
This sequence comes from uncultured Rickettsiales bacterium, assembly GCA_937982385.1. Taxonomy (GTDB): domain Bacteria; phylum Pseudomonadota; class Alphaproteobacteria; order Rickettsiales; family UBA998; genus CALJMC01. The sequence continues at coordinate 3,168 of CALJMC010000018.1, forward strand.
TGGACAAATTAGTCCCGAACAGCTTGCTGCACTCAATTTATATGGCTTGACCATACAAGAACTCATTGACCAAAAGCTGATTGATTTGGAAGCGAATCGCCTAGGACTGAAAATTGATGAAGATACATTGTTTGAATTGGTGATTGAAAATCCTCGTTTTAGTAATGAGCAAGGCGAGTTTGATACAGGTGTTTTTCAGGACATGTTGCGTCAGGTACGTTTGAGTGAGCGTGATTTTCTGGAAATTAACCGCAAGGAAATGACGGCTGGACTTCTGATTGATAGCTTTACGCTACACCCTGTAACGTCTGATATTTTGACCAACACACTCTATGATGCGAAACATCGTAGACGTGAGATTGCTGTCGGTTATGAACCACTTATTGCCACCTCAAATATTAAAGCATCTCCGAGTGATGCTGATATTTCAGGCTATTATACGATGCATCAATCACGCTATCGTGCGCCTGATTATGCCGCTATTGAGATGCTATCCATCACACCAAAGCAACTCGCTGAGAAAGCTGAAGTCACCCGCCAAGACGTTTTCGCACTCTATCAACAACGTCAGGACAGCCTTAAAGTGGCCGAGACACGTGATGTAAATCAGTTACTTTACACAAGCAAAAGCAACGCTGAAGAAGCTTACGGGCTTTTGAAAAAGAATGATTCCTTTGAAGAAGTTAAGACAAACACCCTGCCTACCAACAAAGGTAACACATTGCTCAAAGACGTTTCAAAAGGCAGCTTAGCCGCAGGCAACGATACGGTTTTCACCCTTGGTTTAGGTGAATTCTCATCACCTGTACAAAGTCCGTTTGGATGGCATATCTTTCATATTGCCTCCGTCAAAGAAGAACATACTGCTCAATTTGACGATGTGAAAGACGCGCTCAAAGATGAGCTCACACAGGAATTTATCAATACTGAGCTGATTAACACCCAAGAATCTATTGAAGATGCACTCGCTGGTGGCGCATCACTCAAAGATGCTGCCGAGCTTACCAAATCAAACTTTGTCACCTATGCACCGTTCAATCGTGAAGGTAAAGGCATTGATAATAGTGTGATCATTGAAGGTGAATTGAAAAATGATGTGATCGCGCAGAGCTTTACGCTGGAATCAAACGAAACATCTGAGTTTCTCTCAGCGGCTGACGGCACACATTATGTCATTCACATCACGGAGAAAATCCCAGCACGTCAACGCACCTTAAATGAGGTCCGTGGGCAAGTGGCAGGACATTGGAAAGAAGCCGAAGCGCGCAAAGAATCTGCTGCACGCACCAATGAACTCGCTAAAAAGGCTGCTGCTGGCACAGTCGCTAATATTGTTAAAACCTCACAATCAGTCACCATCGACCGTAATGGCGTAGCGGCAAGCTCTCTGCCTGTCGGCTTCATCGACAGCCCCTTACCTGAACCAATGATTCGTGAAATTTTCATGGTGCAAACAAACGGCGGGACCACTGGCGCCTACCCTTATAAGGACGGCTATGTCTTTGCACAGATGAAACGTGCCCTTCCCGCACCCGATAAAACCGCAGAAAATAACAAGATGCTGTTTGAAGGACTTGAGCGTAATGTTTTCAATGAAACCACCCAAGAAATGAGCGATGCATTTCTCTCTACCTTGCGTGAACGCTTCCCCGTCAGCATCAATCAAGCGGTCATCCAAAACGCACAGAAGAACTAATGCATGTTTAGCGCAACGCCTCCCAAAGAAGACGAACTCATCGCCCGCTATAACGCTGGCGAATCATGTTTGCTATGGCGTAAAATCATCGCCGACACGGAGACCACCGTCTCGGCGATGATGAAGCTGCAAGATGATAATGCTCCCTGCTTTTTGCTTGAATCAGTCGAAGGTGGCGAAGTGCGCGGGCGTTATTCTATCATCGGCATCAAACCTGACATTATCTGGCGTTGCCGCGCATCTGAGGCTGAAATATGCCGCGATGTGCATAAGAACAGCTTCACCGCATGCGACTTGCCCTCTATGGAGGCACTAGCTGCCTTACAAGCCGAGTCTCAACTCGAGATTCCTGAAGGACTACCGCCTATGTCTGCGGGGCTGATTGGCTATCTTGGCTATGACATGATTAAACAGGTTGAAGACTTACCGTCCGCCAATGATGATCCTATCGACATTCCTGATGCATGTCTGATGCGTCCGTCTATCACACTGATTTTTGATGCGCGTGATGGCGTGATGTATATCACCGCTCCCATGTGGAACACTAAGGAAATCACAGGAGAAAAAGCGTTCAAAAATGCGAATGATGCTATTGATGCAACCATTGCAACATTGAATAATCCGATTGACACCTCGTACCATCACAATCCTGATGCAACACCTGATAATCTCGATTTTCAGCCGAATATGAGCCGTGAAGATTATCATGCGATAGTGCATAAGGCACAAGAGTATATTTTGGCAGGTGACATCTTTCAAGTGGTACCATCACAGCGTTTTTCTGCAAAGTTTGATGCTTCACCTTTGTCACTCTATCGCGCATTACGCTATATGAACCCCTCGCCCTTCTTGTTTTATCTCTCGATGGAAGGCTTTGCACTCGTTGGCTCTAGCCCTGAGATTTTGGTGCGTGTACGCGATGAGAAAATCACTGTACGCCCGCTCGCTGGCACCCGTAAACGTGGCGTAACGGCTGAAGAAGATGCCGCCCTAGAAGCCGAATTATTAAGTGACCCCAAAGAACTCGCCGAACATTTGATGCTGCTCGATTTGGGACGCAATGATGTCGGGCGTTGTGCCATCACAGGCAGCGTCAAGGTCACGGAACAAATGAAAGTCGAGCATTATTCGCATGTTATGCATATCGTCTCCAATGTCGAAGGTACACTCGACCGCGAAAAATATGGCGTGTTGGAAGCCCTCATGAGTGGCTTCCCTGCAGGCACGGTTAGTGGTGCTCCGAAAATCCGCGCGATGGAAATTATTGACGAATTAGAACCCCATAAACGCAGCTTTTACGCAGGGTGTGTGGGCTATTTTTCCGCTGGCGGCGAGCTAGATACCTGCATTACACTGCGCACAGGGCTTATCAAAGATGGTATGCTCCATGTTCAAGCTGGTGCAGGCGTGGTCGCAGATTCAGACGCAGAATCAGAATATCAAGAAGCATGTAACAAAGCGAAAGCGCTTATGAAAGCCGCTGAAATCGCCACACAATTTAGTTGAGAGAAATGATGAAACCACAGATTCTTCTTATCGATAATTATGACAGCTTCACCTATAATCTTTTGCATTATTTGGGTGAAATCGGCGCTGATGTTGAGGTGGTGCGCCATGATGCGACTACAATTGAAGCCATTGCCAGCAAGCCGCCACATGCTATCGTTATTTCTCCAGGCCCAGGTACACCTGACGATGCTGGGATCTGCCTTGACGTCATAAAAAATCTTGGCAAAACCATTCCTATTTTCGGCGTATGTTTAGGGCACCAATCGATTGCACAAGCCTTTGGTGGCACCATCATCCGCAATGCCCCTATGCACGGAAAAGTCAGCCCAATAACCCATAATAGCACTAGCGTTTTCAAAGCGTTACCCTCCCCTATGAATGCCACGCGTTATCACTCACTCATTGTCGAGCGTGATACATTGCCGGACTGTTTCGACATCACAGCTGAAACCGAAGATGGCGTTATCATGGGCCTAGCGCATAAAGACTATCCGCTGCATTGCGTCCAATTCCACCCTGAGAGCATCGCCTCAGACCATGGACACCAGATGCTAAAGAATTTTCTTGAAATCCTGGAGGCGTAAATGGGAAGCAACACCATACAAGATATCCTGACGACACTGGCGAAGGGCGAAGATCTGCCACGCGAAGATGCCGAGAAAGCCTTTCAGATTATTATGAATGGTGGCGCAACCCCCGCGCAAATTGGCGCATTCCTCATAGGGCTACGCATCAAAGGTGAAACCGTCGATGAAATCACTGCTGGCGCGCATATTTTACGTAGCAAAGCCGCTACCTTAAGCGCAGCTGAAAACGCGATTGATACATGCGGCACAGGCGGCGACATGAAATATACGCTAAACATCTCCACCGCTGTTGCGATTGTGGTGGCGGGCTGCGGTGTACCTGTTGCAAAACACGGAAATCGCTCGATCTCATCCGCATCAGGCTCATCCGATGTGCTGAAGTCGCTAGGCGTTAACATCACCGCCGATGCAGAAACCTCTGAGCGCGCGCTAAAAGAATGTAATTTATGCTTTATGATGGCACCGCTCTATCACAAAGCGGTACGTCATGTCGCAGATGTTCGTGTTGAACTGGGTTTACGGACGATTTTCAACTTGCGTGGCCCCCTCGCCAACCCT
>CALJMC010000019.1 GCA_937982385.1 uncultured Rickettsiales bacterium
ATTAGTGCTGTCAAATGGCAAAACCTTTAAGAAAGGCGATAAAGTTGTTACCTATATCGCACGTAATTTTGAGCCGTATCGTGGTTTTCCAACCTTTATGAAGGCGGCAGAAATTCTGCTGAAGGAACATAAAGACCTGCATATTATTGCGGTGGGTGCAGACGATGTGAGCTATGGCAAGAAGCTGGGCAAAGGACAAACATGGCGCGCTAAAATGATGGAAGAAGTGAGCTTGGATATGGAGCGCATCCATTTCCCCGGCACTATTCCTTATAGTGACCTCATGAAGCTGTTTCAAGTGTCTGCGTGTCACATTTACTTGACCTATCCGTTTGTGCTGTCTTGGTCATGTTTGGAGGCAATGGCATGTGAGGTGGCGCTAGTCGCATCACGCACACAGCCTGTTGAAGAAGTAATTAGTGAGGGCGAAAATGGGTTGCTCGCAGACATCTTCTCACCTGAAGAAGTGGCAGAACAAGTAACCAAGGTGCTTACCCATAAAGATGGTATGCAGAAGATGCGTAAAGCGGCGCGCAAAACCATCGAGAAGACCTATGCACTCGATAAGCTGCTGCCACTGCATATGTCATTGGTCACAGATATTGCGGCAAAAAAATTCCCGCCACCGACTCACAAAAAAATCATGAAGTTGCATAAATAAATTGGAGGCATGAACATGGCTAAAAAGAAATTTCCGCCCGTATCACGTAAGAACAAAAGTGCTGGAGCCAAAAAATCGGCTGTGACGCGCAAAACATCGTCTAAAGGCCTGACAGTGAAAAAGGCAAATGGTACGAATGTTGACATATCCAAAGCAGCACAATTCTCTATGCCCCCAATGATTGATATTTCCGATGGTAAAGAACGCACTGCATTGATTGCAAGCTGGGCAACCAAGCGTGAAGATCAAGCAGTGAAGCAATTTCAAGATAAGCAATGGACGGTAAAAACCTATGATGCTGAACCAAAAATAGAGGCGGATTATACGGGACACATCTTCAAGATGAATGCGGTTGAAGATAATTCCATCGATGCGCTTTGGTGTCAGCAAATCATGCAGCGCTATTATATGCCGCATGTGTTGAATGCGCTTAAAGAATTCAAGCGTGTGATGCGTGATGACGCGTTGCTCTATATCAATGTGCCTGATGCCCAAATGGCGGCGGCACATATCGCCCATGAAAATTACTACAAAACGCTCTACACCACCCCCGCAGGTGACATCACCCCGGTGGATATCGTCTATGGTTTCCAAAAAGCCATATTCGGGGGGCAACGTCACTTGTCGCATCACAGCATGTTTTCGCTGAAACAGCTTGGAACGTTGCTGCGCGATGCAGGCTTCTCGGATGTAAAAGTCCATCGCAGAGGCTATGTGCTGCATGCGAGTGCCTATAAGCACAGTGCTGAGGGTGGAAAATTCATCGAGCGTGTATCACTCTCCTCAGATGAAGTGCCTGCCGATATGCCCGATGCGCCAAATCTGCCAAGCGAAGCTGCCGCAGGCGCCCCAAAGCGCTATATGGATAATCTCGCCGATCAGCCCGCCCAGTGGAAACCGCTCGGACTTAAGAAGAAGTAGATGGATGACTCAGTTAGCGTTTACTGATTCTTAATCATAATTGTGATATAATGTAGCATTATGAATGAATCATAGGGTTTATCTTAGTGGAAGCTATAACTGCAGAGTCATATCCTGAGCATTGGAAAATATACGAGAATCTTACTAATAGGGTAAATTCTTTTATTAGCGATAATCCTGAATTAGTCCGTGATATTTTAAAGCAGCAAAATGCTGCATCGCATGAACCTACCCCTATGCCATTATTGCCCCTTTATTTTGATGAAATGAACCTTGCTTTAGGTTCTTATACTGGCAAGGAAATTAAAATAAATGCAAAATTTAAAGATGTGCCATTGAATGTATATGAATCAACATTAGCTCATGAAATGAGCCATGCTTTTTTGGGTGACACAAGTTTTGCTGATAGGACTCCAACATTGGCTTTGCATTATGAAGCGAGTAGAAATGAGTGTGAGGCAAATCATTTTTCTGTTTTCTTTTCAAACGATAAAGGACAGGGGCTTATTGAAAAACATGATGGGACTATTGATGAGGTGATGGATACGAGTCTTTTAATGAAAGCCTTTAGACTTTTTGAGGAATCACCTATTGGATTTATTTATAGATCAACTATTTCTTTGCACGTCGATGGTGAAAAAATAATAGAGATGGCTGAAGATGATCATTTAAAAACTTTTGCACCAGGAACAATATTGTTCGATAACTATTGTAATTATAATCCCGAAGACATAACGCACCAGTCTGTGCAATTGAATTTACGAGATGCACCACCTAACAAAGGTGAAGATGGTCATTCAAAGTGATGCATCGAGTAAGTTAAGCCTTCTCCTCCACAGCATATCTCTGAATCCACATCATTTGTGAGACGGTGAAAATCATGGTGATGGAGAGCATTCCCCACACTTTGAAACCGACCCATGCATCGGTGGAATAATTGCGCCAGACATATTCATTGAGGACGGCTAAGCATAAAAAGAAAATGCCATAATTGCGGGAGAGCACAATCCAACCTTTATCGGTCAGCGGCATCACTTCGCCTAATACAAACCCTATCAGCCCTTTTTTCATTGCGACACCGCCCAGCAATATGAGCGCGAAGAGGGTGTTGATAATGGTGGGTTTGAGTTTGATGAACGTCTCATCATTGAGCCATAAGGTGAGTCCGCCGAAGATACCTACAATGGCAGCGGTGAACAACATCATGCCCGGAACACGTTTATCTTTTATATAGGTAATAGCTGCGGCAAGCAGTGTTGCGATGATTAACACGGCAGTCGCTTCCATCAGACCAGAGAGCTTATATACCACAAAAAAGGCGAGAACAGGCCCAAATTCAAGTAGAAACTTCATGATTTTCCTAAATTAATTGCACTTCTTAAGACATTAGCAATATATTGTTAACGAAAGAGTAATGCTAGTGAATTACACTTAATGTTCTATTCAAGGACGACTATTCGTGCGGCATGACATTTAAACTCAAGGAGCGTTTCACTATGGAAACATCAGTATTAATCGTAGAAGATGAGGCGGCAATCGTTACGATGTTGCGTTACAACCTCGAGCGCGAAGGCTTTAAGGTCTACACCACAGGTGATGGCGAAGAAGCCGTTATTATGGTAAAAGAATATATGCCGGACATTATTGTGTTGGATTGGATGCTCCCGTCAAAAACAGGTGTTGAGGTCTGCAAAGAACTCCGCTGGAACAATGACACCAAACATATCCCTATCATTATGCTCTCTGCGCGTGGTGAAGAGGGCGACCGTATCCGTGGACTCGATAGCGGTGCGGATGACTATATGGTCAAGCCATTCTCACCAAGCGAGTTGGTGGCACGCATTAAAGCGGTGTTCCGTCGTTTGCGTCCGTCCCTCACCGAACAGAAAATGGAATATGCTGGCATTGTGATGGATTTAGCCACACATAAAGTCACCCGCGATAATGAAGAGATTCATCTCAGCCCAACCGAGTTTGGATTGCTGCGCTATCTTATGGAGCATCCGGGTCGTGTATTCTCACGCGAACAGTTGCTCGATTCTGTGTGGGGGCATGACATCTATGTTGAGCTTCGAACCGTCGATGTGCATATTCGTCGCCTCCGCAAAGCCCTCAACTATGATGACAATCAGGAAGATATGATTCGCACCGTCCGCTCCGCAGGCTACGCCCTCCAAAAAGAAGATGCTGTAGCGGAAGAAGTTGCAGCGGAAGAGTAGAAAATTTTCTTGTAAGGTTCTGTTTTTATATTTAGAATTAGTATTCAGTTAGGGCATGGCTTTTGCATCGCAATTGCGGCATGGCGTAAACTGAAATTTGTGGGGGTTCGATACCTCCACTAGCTTTGGGTGCTATTTTTGTTATGTTTCGGACTGCTGGCTTTATGCAAGCGAGAAGATGGGTATGTAGATAAGATCTCCTCCATTCATCGTGGTAGTTCGGAACATGACGTTGATTAATTTTAAGGATATATTATGCTCCATAATTCTATATTGATTGCGCTGTTCTTATTGTTTGCTGTCTGGGCGTATAAACATTTTCTACGTTCTATCATTATTTATGAATATCAGCAGGGATTACTCTACAAAAATGGTAAGTTTTCTAGACTGTTAAAAGCGGGTAAACATGATTATTGGCATACCAGCAGCCACATTGAGGTTATGGATATCCGAAAAATAGTGTTTAGTCTTGCAGGGCAAGAAGTGCTGACCAAGGATAATGTTAGTATCAAGATTAGCATATCAGGTCTCTACCAGATAGAAAATGCGCAAGAAGCCCATCAAGATTCAGAGTCTTATTGGTCGGTGTTATTTAACTATGCGCAATTGGCGTTGCGTAAGGTCGTGAATGAATATGAACTGGACGATATGTTGACTCAGAAGCAAGAAATTGCTCAAAAGATAATAGAAATAGTATCTCCTCAAGCAGAATCTATAGGGCTATCTGTTAGCGCGCTGGATGTTTTGGATGTGATGCTTCCTGCGCCGATGAAACGCGCATGTGCAGCATTAGTTGAGAATCGCAAAGAAGCTGCAGCGGCGCTTGAGAAAGCGCGCGGAGAAGAAGCCGTGTTGAGAAAACAAGCAAACACCGCCAAGCTGTATGAGAAAAGTCCTGCCTTGGCACAGTTGCGAATTATGGAAGCGTTGCAATCAGGCAATGGTAATACCATTGTTCTGGGTGGTGATGGAAGCATGCCGATTGTTGCGTCGGGTGACAAAACTTAGACAGGCCCAGCGCAATATGCTATGACTTGAGGTCATGGCACACACACCGCAATCATCCTCACCGACCTTAGAACAGCTGATGCAAAAGCGCGTCTCTCGGCGTGCATTTATTGGCTCTGGTGTGGCGCTGGCGGCTTCTACCACGCTCACAGGTTGTTTTGATTGGAAATCATGGTTTGGCGGGAGTGAGTCGGGCGGGCTAATTTTCAATGAAATTCCTAAAAATAGCGATGTCAATCATCGTATTTCTGATGGCTATAATATGCAGCGCGTGCTGAGCTGGGGCGATTCGTTGGTCGATAGCATTCAGCCATTTCAGCCTTCCACATTAACTGCAGAAGAGCAAACCAAGCGCTTCGGCTATAACAATGATTACATCGCCTATATGCCGCTCACTGAGGGTGAGGAGTCTTCTCAGCATGGTCTGCTCTGTGTTAATCATGAATATACCAACAGCTATTTGATGTTTGATGGGCTGACGGCGAAGAACCGTATTGAAAAAACAACGACCGAACAAGTGCGTATCGCGCAAGAATCGCTCGGTTGCTCTGTCGTTGAAGTGAAGCAGGATGCTGCGGGCGAGTGGCATGTGATTACGGATAGTCAGTATAATAGACGCATTACGGCGACCACACCGATAGATATTTCAGGCCCTGCTCGCGGGCATAAACGCATGCAAACTTCAGCCGACCCAGAAGGTTTTGAGGTGTTGGGTACCTTCGCTAATTGCGCAGGTGGAACGACTCCTTGGGGTACGGTTTTAACGGCGGAGGAGAACTTCAATTATCATTTCCGTGGGTTGCATGCGCGTCATCCTGAAATTGAGAATTATACGCGCATGGGCATCCCTGAAGACCCGCAATATAATGCAT
>CALJMC010000020.1 GCA_937982385.1 uncultured Rickettsiales bacterium
AGGGTATAGCGGCCCCTGTGTTACCTTGTCAGTTAACCACACAGAGGTGGCGGCATTTGCAATCCAACCCAAGCCCCAATAGGTTCCTGTATCAAATATTTTTTCACCTGTTGTCGCACGTGTTTTTGTCGGTGGACTTGGCGCAACGGAGGGTGCGTCAGCGAACGGCGATAATGCGCCCCCAGTTTGGGTAATGTTAGTGCTGTTGGTCTCGATGCTCAATGTGCCCCGAAATAATAGTTAAATTGGTTACTATTATTATTCTAGCACAAGCATGCTATGAGGGATGTGATGTTTCAATTAAATTATCACATATATTTACTGTAATAAAAAGGCTGAAACTATTGAAGTTCCAGCCTTTTATGTTTTAACGCTACGAGTGATTAGGACTTAGAAGCCCATGCCACCCATTCCGCCCATGCCACTCATGTCTGGCATGCCGCCGCCTGATGCGCCAGCATTATCATCTGGCTTGTCAGCAACGAGTGCTTCAGTCGTAATCATCAAACCAGCAATAGATGCTGCATCTTGCAACGCAGTACGCACTACTTTAGTTGGGTCAATGATACCCGCTTTAATCATGTCAACATACTCAAGTGACTGTGCATCAAAACCGAAGTCAGTGTCATCGCTCTCAAGCAATTTACCAGCAACAACTGCACCGTCTAGACCAGAATTTTCAACGATCTGACGAATTGGTGCTTGAAGCGCACGACGTACGATGTTGATACCTGCTTTTTGATCTTCATCCGTTATTTTTAGTTTTTCTAGAGCGCGTGAAGCATAAAGCAATGTGCAACCGCCACCAGGAACAATACCTTCTTCTACGGCTGCGCGAGTCGCATGAAGTGCATCATCAACACGGTCTTTGCGTTCTTTTACTTCAACTTCTGTAGCGCCACCGACTTTAAGAACAGCCACACCGCCAGACAATTTAGCCAAACGTTCTTGCAATTTCTCTTTGTCATAGTCAGAAGATGTTTCTTCAACCTGTGCGCGGATTTGCGTGCAACGTGCTTCGATTGATTTTTTGTCGCCAGCACCATCAACGATAGTTGTATCTTCTTTGGTGATAGTTACTTTCTTCGCAGTACCGAGAGATTCAAGCGTCACATTCTCAAGCTTGGTGCCAAGCTCTTCACTCACCACTTCACCACCGGTAAGAATGCCGATATCTTCAAGCTGTGCTTTACGGCGGTCACCGAAACCAGGTGCCTTAACAGCAGCAACTTTCAATCCACCGCGTAGCTTGTTCACTACGAGAGTAGCAAGTGCTTCGCCTTCAACATCTTCAGCGATGATGAGAAGAGGGCGCTGAGACTGAACCACAGACTCAAGCAATGGCAACATTTGCTGCAAACCAGTGAGTTTTTTATCGAACAAGAGAATGAATGGGTTTTCAAGCTCAACCGTCATTTTGTCAGAGTTTGTTACGAAGTAAGGAGACAAATAGCCGCGGTCAAACTGCATGCCTTCAACCGTATCAAGTTCGAACTCAAGGCCTTTAGCTTCTTCAACGGTGATAACACCTTCTTTGCCGACTTTTTCCATCGCTTCAGCAATTTTGCCGCCGATTTCAACGTCGCCATTGGCAGAAATAGTACCAACCTGAGCAATTTCTTCTTGTGAGCTAATTGCTTTAGATTTTTTCTTTACTTCAGCAACAACCGCCGCAACTGCTTTGTCGATACCGCGCTTCAAATCCATAGGGTTAAGGCCCGCTGCAACTGCTTTTGAACCTTCGTTCACGATAGCATATGCAAGCACAGTAGATGTTGTTGTGCCATCACCTGCTGTGTCATTCTGACGGCTCGCCACTTCGCGAAGCATCTGAGCGCCCATATTTTGGAATTTGTTTTTAAGCGTAATTTCTTTCGCTACAGTCACACCATCTTTTGTGATGCGTGGTGCGCCGAATGATTTTTCGATAACAACGTTACGACCCTTGGGCCCAAGCGTTACTTTTACAGCGTTTGCCAAAATCTCAGCACCTTCAAGGATTTGAGTGCGAGCATCAGTACCAAATTTAATATCTTTTGCAGACATATTATTTCTCCAATTGTTTCGTTAGTGTTTCGTATTCATATAGTTTAATGGTGAGCGAGGACAGCATGTCCGAGTCAGCCGTGAGCTTTGTGAAGCAATCGCGTGTTGCGGAGGGCAGGAAGCCCGTAACAGGCGCAATTAAATACTACTCTATGCAGCTTCAACAATCGCGATGATGTCAGATTCTTTCATCACTAATAATTCTTCGCCTTCAACTTTCACTTCAGTGCCAGCCCATTTTGTGAACAACACTTTGTCGCCTTCGCGAACATCCATAGGAACGATACGACCCGAATCATCACGCGCGCCAGAGCCGACTGCAACCACTTCGGCTTGCATTGGCTTTTCCTGAGCGCTGTCAGGAATGATGATGCCGCCCGCTGTTTTTTGTTCTTCTGCTACGCGACGTACTAATACGCGATCATGCAATGGTTTAATTTTCATGGGTAATCTCCTAAAATATTTAAATAATTAAGCAACGCAAGCAACTAAAAAATTAGCTTATCGCTTAAGCGTGCACCAGATATAGGCTGATTACACCGCTTTACAAGGGCTAAGATGCATTTTTATGAAGTTATTTTAAGAAAAAACGGATGAATTCACTAGATACGACGTTCATCTATTTCAGGTGTAGACGGGATGCTATGTTTCGTTGAGGGAGTCAGGGTGCCTAAACTTTCAGAGGTTTCGGGTGCAGAGGAGTGGTCATCAAAGGTGATATTTTTGATTTCTTGAACTACAAAACCTTTTTCTTCTTTGCCGAAGTTATAGATTGCATTTGCAACCATTCCCGAAGCGCAAGCGAACAGTCCTGTTGCTGCTTTGATATGAATAGGTGCTGGCAGAGCAATCGCGGCAGGCAATCCAGCCCCAAGGCATGCATCGCTAAGGTCTCCATGCAAGACAGCTGCTTTTATATATTCAATATTATTAATGTCATCACTCATCATTCCTCCTTGTATGCCTCGACATCGCTTGCTATCAATGTAACTCCATTATAGCAAAGAAATATGACAGAATGATGACAGCGCAAAGTAATGAAGCAGTAATATGCCCAATAGACTGCAGTGAATGCGATAGGCTTGTGGCGTTTCGTCGTGCGAATGAAGAAAAATATCCGACTTATTTTAATGGTGCGGTACCAGCCTTTGGCTCTATTGGTGCAAAATTGTTGATAGTGGGTTTGGCGCCAGGTTTGAAGGGGGCGAATCAGACAGGCAGACCCTTCACAGGCGATTATGCAGGGGATACGCTCTATGCCGCGCTGGTGGAGCATGGCTTGGCGAAGGGTACATATGATAAGCATGCGGATGATGGGCTGGAGTTGCTAGAGACGCGCATTACCAATGCTGTGCGCTGTGTGCCGCCTGAGAATAAGCCTGAAGCCTCTGAGATTAATCAGTGTAATCCGTATTTGTTGAAAGAAATTGAGGTGATGCCTAACCTGAAAATCATGATTTCGTTAGGCGGTATCTCGCATAAAGCGATTATCAAAGCCTTGGGGCTGAAACAAAAAGATTATGCCTTCGGTCATGCGAATGAACATGTTTTGCAGCTAAGCACGGTGCGCGAACAGGACGCTCGCGTGAGCCATCAGCCTGCGAAGCAGTCGCGTATTGCGGAGGACAGTATGTCCGAAGCAGGCGCAAAACAAATAATCTTGTTAGATAGTTATCATTGCTCGCGCTACAACGTAAATACACGCCGCCTAACTGAGGAAATGTTTGACGGCATTATTGCGCGTGCGGCGGAGGTGGTATATAGAGGGTAGGATTTTATCCATTATATAAAGAACCAGCTCATGCGCCTGTCCGAATATTTCCTACCAGTACTTAAAGAAAACCCGAAAGAGGCATCGATTGTGTCGCATCGCTATATGCTGCGTGCGGGCATGATTCGTCAGGTAACATCTGGGATCTATAACTGGTTGCCACTGGGCCTGAACGTGCTACGCAAGGTGGAAGATATTGTACGTGATGAGTTAAATAAAATGGGTGGCGTAGAGCTGTTGATGCCAACGATGCAGCCTGTTGAACTATGGGAAGAATCTGGACGCGGTGGATATGGAAAAGAAACGCTTAAAGCTGAGGATCGTCACGGGCGTCAGATGATTTATGGCCCAACTCATGAAGAAGTGATGACGGATATATTCCGCAATAATGTGAAATCCTATAAAGATTTGCCGCTAACACTCTATCAAGTGCAGTGGAAATTCCGTGATGAAATTCGTCCACGTTTTGGCGTGATGCGTGGTCGTGAGTTCTTGATGAAGGATGCGTACACCTTCACCGAAACCAAAGAGCAACATATTGAACTTTATTATAAAATATATAAAACATACTTCGCTATTTTTCGCCGTATGGGGCTAGACGTGATTCCGTTTGTAGCAGACACAGGCATGATTGGTGGGGATTTGAGTCATGAGTTTCAGGTGATTGCTGAGACAGGCGAGAGCGAGATTTTCTATGATAAGGCCTTCGAAGCTGCGATAGCGAAAGATGAGCTGGATATCGAGCATCTCAAGAGCCTCTATTCTGCGGCAGATGAAAAACATGATCTTGAAAATTGCCCAGTGGATAAAGCAGATTTACGCAGCGCGCGTGGCATCGAGGTTGGGCATATCTTCTATTTCGATGATAAATATTCAAAGCCGATGGGTGCGAACATTCAAACCAGTAATGGCGAGACGGTGCCTGTGAAAATGGGCGCACATGGCATTGGTGTGTCACGTTTGCTGGGTGCTATCATTGAAGCAAATCATGATGAAAAAGGTATTATTTGGCCTGAATCGGTTGCACCATTCAAAGTGGGCATTATCAATTTGCGTGTGGGTGATGAAGCCTGCGACAAAGCATCCGAAGAAGCTTACGCAGCGCTTCAAGCTAAAGGCGTTGATGTGCTCTATGATGATACGGCTGCCGGCGCTGGCGCAAAATTCGGGACAATGGATTTGATTGGTCTACCATGGCAAATGGCGATTGGTCCGCGCGGTGTGAAAAACGGTGTGGTAGAACTCAAAAACCGGCGCACAGGCGAAAAACAAGAATTGTCGCTTGAGGCGGCGTTAAACATGGTAGCATAATGTTTTCAGCCCCTGAAAGATTATTGGCCTTCCGTTATATGCGCTCCAAACGTAGGGACGGTTTTGTCTCGGTGATCACGTTGTTTTCAGTGATGGGCATTATGCTCGGCGTGGCAACACTCATTTTGGTGACGTCGTTGATGAATGGTATTCGTGAAGAGATGACGAGTAACTTTATTGGTCTCGATGGCCATGTGAGCGTGTATGGACGTGGCGGTGAGGCCGTGCAAAATGTAGATGATGTGCTGGAACTGTTGATGAAGCAAGAGGGCGCAATGCACGCTGTGGAGCGCATCGAAGGGCAGGTGATGGCATCAAGCCCGCGACAAGCATTGGGTGCACAAGTGGTGGGATATACGCCAGAGGGCATCATAACACGCGAGAAACTCATTGAGAATATTACGGCAGGTAGCGTTGAGGATTTTGAGGCTGGAAATGGTGTGGTGGTTGGTAAACGTTTAGCAGATAGCCTGGGGCTTGAAGTCGGCGATGCGATTACGCTCATTTCACCCCAAGGACGTCAGACTTTCGCAGGGTTTGTGCCGCGCATTAAGGCCTATCCGATTCGTGCGACGTTTGAGTTGGGGATGCACATGCTTGATAGCTCAATGATACTTATGCCGTTTGATGATGCTGCGGTTTATTTTCAAGTGGCACAAGGAGAAGAGGGCGCCGCAAGCAGTGTCACATTGTCTTTACAAGATGCGCAGAACTCCGAAGTAATGGCGCGGGCGCTTTATCAAGAGTTTGGTGGCGTCTATCGAGTATTTGATTATAAGCAAGCCAATCGCAGCATTTTTACAGCACTGAATATTCAGCGTGATGTGATGGTGGTGATTTTGGGACTGATTATCATCGTCGCGACCTTCAACATTATTTCGAGCTTGATTATGTTGGTACAAGACAAAGCGCGCGACATCGCGATTTTGCGCACAATGGGTGCATCTCGCAAAATGATTCGTAATATATTCTTGCTCGCAGGTATGATGATTGGTGTGGTCGGTACAGTGCTTGGCTTTGCGCTGGGGCTCATTGCAGCTTATAATATTGAGTCTATCCGCAAAGGATTAGAGGCGCTGCTCGGGCAGGAGCTGCTGGTGGGGAATATCTATTTCCTGTCGAGCCTGCCAACAAAGGTTGATATGTCTGAGGTGATGACGATTTTACTGTTTTCGCTCTTATTATCATTATTGTCCACATTATACCCATCGCGCAAAGCGGCTGCACAAGAACCTGCGGAGGCGTTACGTTATGAGTAAAACAATATTGAATCTTGAGAATGTGTCTAAGTCTTTTAAGCAGGGCGATAATGAATTGACCATCCTTGATGCGTTGTCTCTCAGTATTTCTGCAGGAGATGTCGCAGCATTGGTTGGTCCGAGTGGGTCAGGTAAAACGACTCTGCTCCAAATGGCAGGGTTGTTAGCGAAGCCTGACGCAGGAAAAGTAGAAGTGGATAATGTCGATTATTCTGCTGCCAATGATGATGAGCGCACGATTGCCCGCAGGCATTCTATAGGGTTTGTCTATCAGTTTCATCATTTGCTACCAGAGCTTTCCGCCATTGAAAATGTGATGATGCCGCAGCTTATCGCGGGTGTGCATGAGAATAATGCATGGGCACATGCAGTGGAATTATTGGATGTGGTGAAGCTGTCACATCGTGTGAAGCATCGTCCTTCAGAACTTTCAGGTGGTGAGCAGCAGCGTGTAGCTATTGCACGCGCCTTGGCGAATAAGCCGACGTTGGTGTTGGCAGATGAGCCGACAGGGAACCTCGATCCCGAAACCAGCGCAGAAGTGTTTGAGGCATTCACAAACGCTATCGCAAGCTCAGGTGCGGGCGCACTTATTGCAACGCATAATATGGAGCTGGCAGCACAGATGTCATACATCGTGCGTTTGGAACACGGAAAAACGATACAATCATAATAGTAAATGCATAGCCATTGCGTGGGCTATTTTGTAGACTAAAGCAAGTCACCATTAGAAAATACGGTAAGATCCTGATTCAACGTAGAGGTTGGTGGAGATTTATAGATGCTGCTATAAAGATCGTCAGGGTTGTTGCTGTGGCTCGTCGCACATGCTGATAAAACAGCAAGCGCAGAGACTAAAGCGGTGCGACGCAAAAACGTCACCGATATGTTAGTGTGTGGCATGACTGCCTCCCAAAATAGTATCTATGTGGCTAGTAATAACCTATTCGTTCATTACTATTCTTTTAGTTACTTCTTATTTTTAAAATCGCAGTATCGCGAATTAAATTTATGTTACTTGCGCTATACACCCGCAAGAGGCGATAGTCAATCGGAAAATTAAAAAAACGATTAAAAACAATAGATGGCAAGGGTTTTAATGTAAAATGTGATTTAAATCATAAATAAAGCTTGCTCGCTGCGTCTTCTTCGCATCAGTCCGCGTAGTTTTCGGCCGCCTGCATAGACCCAGCGAGGGAATTCACGAGCAGCTGCCTCAGCATTGCCCGCAAGCAAGCGCCGACGCAAAGTAGAGGCTTGCAGCGCCCCGCTGCCAAGGTTGAAAGTGAAGCTGACCAGCGCATCATATTGCCCTTGAGTAAGTGTAATAGGGATGAGCCTGCGTACAGTGCGTTCAGCATGAAGCACATCGTTCATCAGTAGAATGGTAGCGTCTTGAAGGGCGATAGGGTTGGGAAAGGATTCCCCTTTTTTGATGAGGTGACCATAGCCAATGGTTGGGTGCCCCGCCGCATCGTGGTAGCTCGTGGGAGAAAACCCTTCATAGTCTTTTATGAGTTGCAGTCCTTTATTTGAGATGTGTTGAAGCATTAGTTACGCATCTTTCTGAAAGCGCGCTGTCCAAAATAGAAACTGATGATACCCGCAAAGATGGCTTGATCTTCTTGGCCCCACAAAATCAGTGCGGCATCTTCTAGGCTGAAGCCGATGATGGAGAGTTGCATCCATTTCACGCTCGCATAGAGCAGAAAAAATGCATAGGCGAGGACGGGGCGTACGGTGGCATTAAGCGCATCAACCCAGCGAATAGTGCTGTGATAGGTATTATAAAGCGTACGTGTTTCTGAGATGTCCGCCTCAAGATTGATGGCGTCGAGTTTGTTTGCGTGCCCTTGACGCTGCTGTTCCATTTGAAGTTTCATTACATCGAGTTCGTGTTTGCGGTCTGCTGTGTCACGATAGATTGAGAGTAGGTCAGGCAGCATCGAGCCGAAAAACCCTAAAACCGCACTTATGATACTAATCATGTCAGTCCTCCTAGTTAGTCCGTTTGATATATTCATACGCCAAAAACCCTGCGCCACAGAGCGCTGCCCAACTGGCGGAGCGCAAAAGGTAACCCCAGATATTCTGAGCGGAGAGGCGTGACCGTCGCAAATAATGCATATCGGCCTGCGTCTCGTGCGGGTGATCTACATCGACGCCCAGAATTCTCAATGATTCATGAATGGCCTCGATGCAACTTTGCTTCACAGTGTCGTGAATGATGGTTTTCATTTCATAGGTCTGGGTGTTATGGGGGCGACTATTGTGCGGATGATGGTTCATAAGCTAGCTCCTTACGCTTGCCATTTAGGAATGGCAAACATGAATTGATAAGGCGCTACATTGATGTAGTCGACTGAGGGGTTCTTACTCCATGTCGCGGGGAGTCCATTCGTGATTTCGGCAGAGCAATTATTTTCATAAATATAGACGGTAGCACCTGCGCAGCGTATTTGTGCGGACGAGCCGGAACCATAGGGAATGAACGACGCGACACCAGGCGTGTGCCATTTAGAGTAGCGTGTGGCCGCGCCCGCGCCGCTGATACCGTAGGACATAGCATACCAACCAGGTTCTAATGTTTGTGGTGTGCCAAGTGTAAATATTTTATGCCCTGCAACCTCTGCGGTGGCCGTGCCGAAATCAGCGATTCTGTTACCAATATCCCAGTTGGTGCCATTCACCTGCCCAAGGTGATAGACACCAACACGCACCAAAGCACCGGCGGTGGTGCTTGCTTGATACAAGGCGGTAAAACATCCTGTCAGTGCGGAAGGTCTATCAACGTAAAATGGCGTAAAATACATACGGCCATCGGCGATAGATGCACCGCCTGCTATATCGCATATAGTAAGTGTGTTGGGCGGTCCGTAGAACTCAGTAGGTCCGCCGCTCTCTGTAACGGTAGCAGGACGTAAATTGGGGTGTGAACCATTGGGAAAATCGACCGTACCAGTGTTTTTGTCAAGCAGGATAGATTCATGGAATGTGCTGCCATCGGGGCTGACTTTGAAATGGAAATCATTATCGCCTGTGAGTCCGATTTCGGCATGTCCTGCAAAATTGCTTTGAAAGAGGAGGGAGGCGCTATCACTTTCGTTAGATTTGTTCACCTTCACTTGCATGCCGTTGCCATTATGGTTGAATAGCATAGCATCCGAAGCGACGGCGAACTTGTTGGTGATATCCGCTGTGGTGTTTACACCTAAAAGGTTTATGTTTTGCAGTTCGCTGCTGTCGCCACCTCCATCACCTGATGCAATCCATGCGCTGCCGTCAAAACTATAGAGCCTATCTTCGTCGTTCACCCACAATGTCACTCCTTCGCGCGGGGTGATAAATCGCCAAATATGGTCGAAATAGGTGATGTTATTTTCACGTCCTGCCCATTCATCTGCAGCAGCGTCTCCAATAATATAGAGGTCACCCTCGTTGGGAGAGGCCGGCGGTGTCGGTAAACTAAGACTCATCGCGCCCGTATTAAGCAACGCATCGATTTTGGCAAGGGCTTCATTTACGGTTACTTCCTTTTGCGCTTGGCTTTGCTGAACGAGTGGAAGGCTTAGATGATTGGTGGTTGTCATACAGTAACTCCAAATAAAATGCTGATTGTCATAAAGCTGTCATATTGCTTTGCTATACTGAGCCTAATCCATTCACATCAAAGCTCGGAAGAGGGAAAAATGAACTATTCACATGCAGAAGCCCACGCCGCAGAGCGCGGTATTATTGATACGTTAGTGCGAGGTTTGCTCACTGATGCGCAGGCAATGCAGTTGTTGGGGGTTGCCGACATGGCGGCACTTGAGGCAAAAAAAGAGCGTTATGGCCGTAAAGATTCGTCAGAAGCGATGCAAGAAGGCAGCATCATCGACGGATTCGTCAATTATTGGGAGTCCATGAACGGTACTATGGAATAGTTTCCCTTTTTTTGTTAAGATTCTCAGACATATAAGGTAGGGAAAAGTGCTATGCCAACAATTGAAGAAATCAAAATCCAAATTGAAAATCTAGACGAGAATTACATCTTCTACACTAAAAAGGAGATTAACTATCTTCCTGAAGTGATGATTGAGGGCGAAGAAATTCGCGCACTTACCTCTGGTTTCCATCAAAACCGCACCGTGCTTGCGGTCTGTACCAATCGTCGCATGATATTCCTCGACAAAGGGATGTTCTTTGGTTTGAAGCAATGGCAAATGCCACTTGATCGCATTCAGTCGATTGATGGGGACTATCTTATTCTCTTTGGTAAAATCCGCGTATGGGATGGTGCAGCTCCCATTAGTATGAGCATGGTTTGGGCAAAAACCATTGATCCATTCATCAAAGCAACACGCCAAGCGATTGATGATTTTAAACGCATATCCTTTCAGGAAGTCACCGCTGGCGCCCGTGGGCAAGCAGCCCCTGCGCAGGTTGATGTCGCCACGCAAATCGCGAAGCTCGCTCAGCTTAAAGAGGCTGGGCATCTCACAGAAGAAGAATTCGCAGCACAAAAGGCGAAATTGCTGGGATAGAATTATTTGCGCTTAGCAGCCATGCATTCTGAATGTTGCTCCGTTATCGCTGCGCGATGCTCTCGGCAGATGAGAACATGCTGTTCGCATATACTGTCATGCCAGCGCATGCTGGGCATCCAGCTAATTGTTTACAGTAAAAATGATAATAACCAGAGCGCCCACCTGCACCGACATAGTCGGATTAGGTGAGTGCTCTGGGCGATGGTTATACCTTACCTTCTTCGGCAAGCATTTGCGACAGAGCAATCTCTGCCAATGCTGTTTCTGCCTGAAGTTCGACAACCCGGTTTGTTGCTTTCAGCACCTTAGGTTTTCTTTGTAAAATGCTAATTGCTATTTTCTTTTTCTCATCATCGTTAAGATGATCAAAACTTTCGGGCAGTCTTTTTGCGACAATTTCAATATGTCGTGCTAAATTTTCCATCACTAACACCCTCTGGGTTTAGATTGACTACATCCAATGTAATCATCAAAAAGGCATACCAAGCTAGGTATGTTCTAAGATAAGTATTATCTAAAGAAGCGAACAAGGTAACATGGTTTTATGACAGTTTTATGAAGGTAAGAATTTTATGTTGTCATTCCGTGCTACGACACGGAATCTCGCTGTTGAGAGATACCAGCTTTTGCTGGTATGACAAGAAACTAGCCTAAACTCTCTAAAATCTTCGCAGCCGCTAAATCGGGGTAATCAGCCTGCGTAATGGGGCGACCAATCACTAGGTAATCAGCACCTAAATCCACAGCCTCGCGTGGTGCCATGGTGCGTTTTTGGTCATCTGCGGTAGATGCTGCAGGGCGGATGCCAGGGACTACGAGCGTGAAGTCATGGCCACAGGCGGCACGGATGAAGCTTACTTCATGTGGAGAGCACACCACGCCATCTAAGCCCGAGGTTTGCGCTAACTGCGCCAAGCTCACCACTTGTTCTCGTGTGTCGTGTTTGCAGCCAATGTCCGATAAATCATTAGCGTCCATGCTGGTCAGCACGGTTACACCCAGAATTTTAGGTTTGCTGGGGAGTGATGTTGCGGCCTCAGCCGCACGTTGCATCATCTCTGCGCCACCACTTGTATGAATGGTGAGCAAAAAACAATTAATGTCTGCCGTTGATGTGATGGCTTTAGCAACCGTATTGGGAATGTCATGAAATTTGAGATCGAGAAACAGCGGCACATCCGAGCCATCCATCGCACGTTTTACACCCTCAATACCGTTAGCGACGAAAAATTCTAGTCCCAGTTTTACCGCGCCCACATGTGGTGCAATCTGTCCAATCAGCTTTTTAGCACCCTCAATGGTGGGGGTGTCTATGGCGCAGATAATGGGATTGTTCTGCATAGCTACGCTGCCTGTGCTTTAGCTTGTTTGCTGTTATATTCATAAACCGTTTCGCCACCAACTACGGTACGAATCGCGCGACCTTTTACTTCATAATCATCATAAGGTGAGTTCTTCGATTTACTCACAAATTCTTTTGGTGCGATTTTCCACGCATGATTAAGATCAAAAATGGTGAGGTCAGCGCGCGCACCTTTTTTCAGGCGTCCGCTCTCAACATGAATAATATCGGCTGGTTTATAGGTCATTGCCGCCAACACATCTTGCAGCGACATAATGCCTTTATGGAACAAGCCGAGTGATACGGGGAGCATGGTCTCCAGCCCGACAATCCCGAATGCAGCTTGTGACAAAGGTACACGCTTTGATTCTTGATCATGCGGTGCATGGTCAGTCGCGATGGCGTCGATCGTGCCGTCTTTGAGTCCTTCAATAATTGCGTCACGGTCTTTAGTCGCGCGCAGAGGAGGGTTCATTTTTGAGAATGTTCTATATTCCTCAACCGCTTCGTCGGTTAGTGTGAAGTGATGAGGGGCGGCTTCAGCCGTTACAGGCAAGCCTTTTGCCTTTGCGCGGCGAACCGCTTCCACTGCCTCAGCGGTGGAAATATGCAATACATGATATTGTCCGCCAGTGAGTTCTGCGAGCAAAATGTCGCGTTCAACCATCACGGCCTCAGCCGCATTTGGAATGCCCTTTACGCCCAAACGAGCAGATACTTCGCCTTCATTCATGCAGCCACCATCTGACAGGTGCAAATCTTCCGCATGTTGTGCAATCGGCACACCCAATTCACGCGCATAGGTGAGGGCTTGGCGCATCAAGCCTGCATTCATCACAGGCAAACCGTCATCGGTAAACCCAACCGCGCCAGCTTCGACCATAAGCGCCATTTCGGTGAGGTCTTCACCTTTGAGCCCTTTGGATACGCAGCCATAGGTGCGTATATTGACATAGCCTGTTTCTTTAGCACGTTTATGTACGAAGTCTACGATGGCTACATTATCAATCACGGGATCGGTGTTTGGCATGCAGGCAACCGTCGTTACGCCACCAGCAGCGGAGGATTTTGAGCCTGTTTCAATCGTCTCTTTATATTCCTGACCCGGCTCTCGGAAATGCACTTGAATGTCGAGCAGTCCAGGGCAAAGCACATGTCCTTCACAATCAACAATCTCGTCGATGTCACTCGGCACACCATTCGCGAAAAGCTGTGTGCTGAAATCGGCGATGATGTCGCCTTCAACCAGCAATCCAGCTTTTTCATCAAAGCCCGTCTCAGGGTCAATAATTCGCGCATTAATATAGGCGGTCTTTTTACCCTTACGGTCATGCGTAGGGCGGGTAAATGTCTGAAATTGTGAAGCGTCATCATTCATAGGGCGATATCCTTGGTAGGGGCTAAGCATCAACAGCTGCAACCTATGCCAATGCGCCATCAATTTCAATCATTTTTGAAAAATGTCTCACGCTGTCATAAACTCTTAACATTTATATGTTACTTTAGACTATACACAATCAATAAAAAGAAAAAGGTAAAGCTATGTCTGAATGGAGATTGCAATACGCGGCAGAAAAATTTATTGAAGCTATCCAAGGTGCATCAAATACATATACAAGAAAAACTGCAGATGCGTTTGTCGACATGCTCAATGATGCCTCTCCTGAAGAAGTGAGAGAGATTGCTGCTGAATTGAGATCCATCACGAGCAAAGGGATGGTGACTATGGATGAAAATGCAGACGGTGTTATGTCTGAAAATGAGTTGTTGGCTATTCTTTCTCCTGATACTGTAGAGAAAATCATGCGGATGGCGCCTGAAAATGCACGTGAAGTTGGTGCTATTATTAGTACATTAAAATCAGGGGCTGCTTTTACGTGCGATGTTGCAGGGCATGAGGCAATTGACGAGGCGCTTCATGGTGATTACAACATTTCTGCCGAAAATGGTTTAGAGACATA
>CALJMC010000021.1 GCA_937982385.1 uncultured Rickettsiales bacterium
TGATTTCAGATATAACAAACAAGGAGAAATCATAATGACTTTAGTTAAAACACTCGGTTTGGCAGTACTTGGCGCAACGTTAGCTACTGCTGCATATGCATCAGATTCTAAATATCACGATGTAGATCTACACGGTTCTGCACACCATACACATGCTGATGGCGACTGGCATGGTAATAGCCCGCATACGCATAACGGCATTTCAACACACCGTGGCCATTCACATACTGCACCGGTAATTCCTGCAATTGCTGCTCCTGTAGCCGCTGCTGCTGGACCATGTGACCTCAATAACTGGCGTAATAACTACGACTTACAAGTATGTCGTGTTAAGCAATCAGGTAACTATAACTATACCTATGACTTTGACTAGTAGTTTGACGTTATTATATTATGAAAGCCCTGCCTCACATGAGGTGGGGCTTTTTTTTATGACAAAACATCAATGATGCGCTAAATAGTCTCTATGAACCCTATATTAATTAAGCCAATGATCATCCTTACTCGCCCACAAATGGGTGAGAATATTGGTGGTGCTGCGCGCGCTGCTATGAACTTTGGAATTGAATCACTGAAGCTAGTCGCTCCGCGTGATGGTTGGCCTAATGAAAAAGCATTGGCAAGCAGTGCACATGCTAAAAGTGTGATCGAATCTGCCACTATTCATAGCAGATTAGAGGGGGCTTTGGCAGAGAGTGCGTTTGCGTTTGCTATCACCGCCCGTCCGCGTGACATTGATTTACCTGTCTATAATGCTGAACAAGCGATGACTATGTTACAAAGTAACCAAATGGCGAGTTTTGTCTTTGGTCCTGAGAATAATGGGTTGACGACGCAAGAAGTGGCGATGTGTAATGCGGTCATTCAGATTCCGACGTCTCCGCGCAACCCCTCACTAAATTTAGCGCAGGCGGTTGGGATTGTGAGCTATGAGTGGAGTAAGCTCGTTG
This sequence comes from uncultured Rickettsiales bacterium, assembly GCA_937982385.1. GTDB lineage: Bacteria > Pseudomonadota > Alphaproteobacteria > Rickettsiales > UBA998 > CALJMC01. Next base: position 951 of record CALJMC010000021.1, read on the forward strand.
CACACACTCAGTGGCAAGCGGCCAGTGAGTGTGAGAACGCAGAGGAGGGTGCAACAGATAAGGTTTTGCATGGCGACACTCAGGCACTTTATGCACATTTTATTCGTTTGATGGATGAGAAGAATTTTTACAATACGCAAGCGATGAAGCCCGTTTTGCAGAGAAATCTTCGTGCCATGCTATCGCGGAGCCATATGAATGCACAAGATATCCAGACGATGCATGGGATATTGAAGGCTATTAGTCGCTAGTCGTGATGAAGTAGCCAATAGCATGCATAATACATATAAAGATCAAATCGTCATACAATCGTCATAATTCATTCATACATTTTGAGGTATAATAAGTGCAATTGAAAATGTAACTGCGAGGAATCATGGCAGGAATTGGCGGCATGTTAAGTAACGTTATGGACTCTTTTAAGGGTGCCATTACCAATGGGTTTGATGATTGGAAGAATGGTGACACGCAAAATGGATTGGGTGCGGGAATAGTAGGTGTTTCAGCCGTAATTGCTGCTGTGGTTGGCTATAATCTTTCTGGAGGGTTTGGCCAAGCCGGTGGTTCTTTGTTCGGAATTATACCCGTTGTCATGTTAGTTGGCTCCCTTGTAGGTAGCATTATCAACCAGCCTATTCAATCAATGCTCGCAAAATCTAAGGATGGTGATGAACATTCGCAAGGGCCAGATCTGAACGTTTCACGAGGGCAAGGGCACACGAAGGTCCCTTCTTATGTGCCTTCAATAGATGTTAATACAATAGATTTCAGCGGAGGTGACGCAGATGGATTACAAGGAGCGCAAGTGAATGGTGCTGATCTTTCTGAGGCCGTTTCGCCTAAAGGTGCGCCGGTAGTTACGGGTGATGGTTCGGAATTAAAAGCAAAGGGTATATAATGTTTGACTGGTTAGGTGATAAAATTGGTGCGGTGGTGAGTTTTCCCTTAAATCTCATTAGAGGTGCGGGTAATAGTATGAATTTAAAGCTGGGCGTTTTAGCGGCTGTAGGTGTTGGCATTGCGGGGGTGCTCGGAGTTGCTGGCGCGACACCTATGCTAGCGGTGGCGGCATTTACGGGAGTAACCATAGGGTCGGGGGTTGTTAATGGCGGCATTTATGCGGTGCAAGAATTATTGAAGTCTCCTGTTGGCACAGAATTGGCTCAGACAGCGATAGAGGCAGTTGAAAAAAAGGAGACACCTGGTCTTGAGAATCAGCTGGGAAACTTTTCGTCACAGTCACATGGCAATCAACAGGTTGTTAATGCTGAGCGCACCGCCGGCGGCGGATAAGCTCTATAATTGTAACACAACCTTCACATTTCTCTGCCGTAAAATATGGTAGAGTTTAAGGGTAAAGTAGAAAAAGGCCTTTGAAAGGGTAAGAATATGTCTAAGAATTTTGCAGATCCACATTATCATAGCACAGCAAGTGCGGCGATGAAAACGGGTACAGAAACTGCCAAAGGCGCTGCCGTAGGTGCAGGTGTTGGCGGGTTAGTTACAGGGCCGCTGATTGGTATGCTTGGTGGTATATTGGCTGGTGCAGCTGCAGTGTCATTGGTTGCTGCGGCGCCAATTTTAATCGTTGCTTCAGGAGCTGCTGCAATTGCAGCAACTGGATTAGTGTCAACAGGAATATTAGGTGGTGCGGCGCTGTCTGCATTTGGAGTGGTTGCAGCAGGCGGCTTTGCCATTGCGGCTGGCGGCGGTGCGATTGCCGGTGGATTTACTGGTGGTGGAGTTGGTTCTATAGTCGGAGCGATTACAGGATTTCTTACTGGTGGCGCTAAAGGCGCTGACAAAGGACGTGAAATTATCGCGCATGACCGTGGCGTAGCAGAATTAAGTAATCAGCAAACAGCAACAGCAATGGCCCAGACTAATACGGCGCAAACATTGCAGACCAATGCTATGGAGCGCGCGCAAGTACGTCAGCATCAGCATGAAGCGCAGATGGTACAGGCAATGGCTGTGCCACAAATTCAACCACAAGGTATGAGCCATATGGGGCGCGTCAATGAAACAGCCTTGTCGCAAGAAGTAGCAAATGATAGCGCGGTATTGGCGTCCGAATCAGGACATGCTGCTGCAATGGAACAACGTGATGCAGCAGTTACTGCTGAACATCAGGTTTAGGGGAGAAGGGTAGTATTGATATGGGTGTCGTTTCAGGTGTAAAAGCAATCAATAAGGCGGCTTTAGGTGTTACAGGCGCTGTTGTAAAAGCGTCATGGAAGCCTGTGGCATGGACGCTCAAGGCTCCTCTAAAAGCTGGGCAATGGGCAGTGAATCATCCTAATAATTGGGTGAAATACCCTTCTATTGCGACAGCAGGGCTTGCGGCAGCTGGGACAGGGGCATTAATTATAAACCGTGCTGGACGCAACTCAAGTGAATTGCCGCCAGAAATGTTAGAAACACAAGCAATGTTGAACGAAAACCAGCAAATGCTTGATGGCGTGATACAGCAAGAAGCGATGATGCAGCAAATGCCACCACAAGTGATGGCGCAGCAGGCGGCGAACCAACCGGACTTCCAAGTGAGCCAGATGGAGCCTCAGGGGCAATTGGCGCAATATGAGCAGACACTCGGTCAAGGCTAAACCCTTTTATTTCTAGGCTTCGTAGCCGCACATGTTGTGCGTTATTCCGCTGTCGTCAGCGCGTCGCTCATGGCTGAGGCGAACGTACTGTTCGCGTATAAGATATAATATGAAATAAACCACTCTTCTTAAGCGAATTAGCGTTTGACAGTACGTGATTTGTCTGTATATTCCGTGTTCCTAAATAATTAATAATTGAGGTTAAACGTGTCGAAGCGTCAAAGTGCCAAATATAAAATCAGTCGTCGTATGGGCGAAAACATCTGGGGTCGTGCTAAAGATCCTGTATTGCGTCGCGAATATGCGCCGGGTCAACATGGTGCGGGTGCGCGCCGTAAGAAGCTTTCTGACTACGGTCTGCAGCTTCGTGCAAAGCAAAAGCTCAAAGGTTACTATGGTAATATTTCTGAGAAAGCGTTCCGCAGCATCTATGCTGAGGCAGTACGCGTAAAAGGTGATACATCTGAAAACCTCGTTGGTTTGCTTGAGCGTCGTTTGGATGCTGTCGTCTACCGTTTGGGTATTGTTCCTACCGTATTTGCTTCACGTCAGTTCGTGAATCATGGTCATGTAATCGTGAATGGTGTACGTGTGAACATTCCTAGTTACCGTCTGAAAGAAGGCGATGTAATCGAAATCCGTGAGAAATCTCGTAACGTACCAATGGTTATTGGTTCATTGAAGAGCGGCGAACGCGCTGTTCCTGAGTATCTCGAGTTTGATGAAAAATCAGTGAAAGGTACATTCGTACGCACACCAGCGTTCAGTGAAATTCCTTATCCTGTGATCATGGAACCGAACCTTGTAATCGAATTTTATTCTCGTTAATCGACGGATTGACGTTTTTAGAGAAAAGGCTGGCTTTATGTCAGCCTTTTTTTTATGCTATGAGATATGAGCGAAAATTTTCAAAAACATGATTTAAGTGCGCTTGAGCAAGATATGCTCGGGACGTATGCTGACCAAATCGCGGAACTGGCGCAAGCTGCTGTTGAAGGTGGCGAGGATGTCGAAATTGCGCTTGCTGCATTGTTGCAAGGTGCACCTGATGGAGTGCGAACTGAGGCCGTGCAACGATTCCGTGCGATGATTGCGAACCTTCAAGAAGAAAAGGGCGCAGACTTAGAGTTAACGCCTGAGCAAGAAAAGCTCATGCAGATGCATGCAGATCGTGAACGTGCGATGTTGGCGCATTCTATGTCTGAAGAGACGTTGGAAAAAATGCGGCGCGCAATGCTTGCCAATCCTGCTTTTTATGAGCAAATAATGAATTTGGGAGAAAAGCTTGCTAAGCGCGGCATATTCCTTGATACGCAGAAGCAAAGCATTACATCATCTGATGTTGCAGCGGCAGTGACTCCGAAGATAAAACAACCAGATGCCGATAAGGGTAGAGGTTAGTTCTGGGTTTATGTTTTGCCGTATAGCTCATGCGAGGTCAGGAGACCGAGCGAGCCATCAGCCCACAAAGTGGTCGCGTATTAAAAATTCAGGAGAATTTTTAGGCGCAATCAAATATTAGGCAGCGCAGCTGACGCCTTTGTCAGCAAGCATTTGCTGTAACTCGCCGGATTCATACATTTCACGTACGATGTCGCATCCGCCAACAAACTCTCCCTTGATGTAAAGCTGAGGAATAGTCGGCCAGTTGGAATAGGCTTTGACGCCTTCACGTATATCTTGATCGAGCAAAATATTCACATCATGTGGAACAACTTCGAGGCGTTCCAAGATGGTTGCGACTACGGAAGAAAAACCACATTGCGGCAATTTAGGACTGCCTTTCATAAAGAGAACAACATCGTTATTCTTTACGGTTTCATCAATGATGTCGTGTGCTGTTTTGTCTGTCATGGTTACTCTCCTTGTTTACAACACTTATGTAGTGCGAAACGCGCTAATGTTCAAGTGCCTAATAGATGCCTGGTCTTTGAAGTGATTTAATCGCACCATAATCAGGCAAATTCATTGGGTCAACATACGCAAATTCATTCCAACTTGCTTGCGGTGGGCTGGTGCTGCTTGTGCAGGCCGATATTGCGAGCAATGATAATAGTAGTAAAACGCGCATATTCTGTATCCTTAAGCGAGTGTGTGTCTAACTATTGTTAGTATCGCTTAAGTTTTGGAAAATGTTAAATGCCTGTTTGGTAATGCTGTCATGCGCTTTGTGCATGACCACAGCGCTATTCTGCTTTTGTTGTCACACTGAGCGCATGGAGTGTTGTGCCCATATCCTCGCCAAATGCAGCATAGACCGCCTGATGTTGACGTATGCGCGGTATGTCTTTGAAGGTGGCAGAGGTAACAGTCACCTGCCAATGGTCATCATCACCCGCTAAATCTGTGAGTTCGATTACGGCATCCGGAATAGCGGCTTTGATACGTGTTTCTATTTCTTCTTGGCTCATGGGCATTATGCTATTCCTTAGTTCGACATGTAACTTTGTAACCAACGTTCGTTTGTTTCGTGCAGGTCATTCACATTGCGGCTGAGTATGCCATCAATTTCAAGTGCGCTACCACCCGTGTTTCCTAGGTTTGTGATTGTCACACCCGCTTTTTTAGCTGCGGAAATAATGTCTGGAGCATGTGAGGTGCTGATAATATAGCGTGCTTGATCTTCGCCAAACGCATAGGCCACCTTATTCACATTATCTGGAAAATTCACTGTGGCACCGAGTTGTTCTTTGAATGTCATTTCGGCTAAAGCTATCAATAATCCACCATCAGAGATGTCATGGCATGCCGTGACCTGCTCAGCTTGAATGAGTTCGCGTATGAAGTTTCCGTTGCGTTGTTCCGCATCAAGATCTACGGCTGGTGGTGCGCCTTCTTCACGTCCTTCAATCTCGCGCAAATAGAGTGATGATCCGAGTTCACCTTTGGTCTCACCAATGAGCAAGATAGTTTCACCTTCATGTTTGAAATAGTTGGTCATATGTTTGGACACATCTTTGAGCAAGCCGACGCCGCCAATGGCTGGGGTTGGTTGCACGCCTGTGCCGTCGGTCTCGTTATAGAGCGAAACATTGCCCGATACGATAGGGTAGTTGAGTGCGCGGCAGGCATCGCCCATGCCTTTGAGGCTGCCAATAATTTGTCCCATGATCTCAGGCTTTTCGGGGTTTCCGAAGTTGAGACAATTGGTAATTGCAAGGGGAGTCGCCCCTGTTGCGGTAATGTTGCGCCATGTTTCAGCGACTGCTTGTTTGCCGCCAAGCTCGGGGTCAGCATAGCAATAGCGTGGGGTCACGTCTGTGGAGATGGCTAGGGCCTTTTGGGTGCCATGAACACGCACTACAGCAGCATCACCACCTGGCTTTTGGACGGTATCGTTCATCACTTGATGGTCATATTGTTCCCAAATCCAACGTTTGGATGCAAGGTCTGGGCAGCATAATAATGTTTCTAATGCATCACCAAAGTCTGCAGGCTCGTTTATGGATGCTGGGTCAATAGCGGCAGGTTTGTCGGTGAGCACATAGGGGCGGTCATACATTGGCGCTTCTGAGGAAATAGGTGCTACAGGCATGTTAGCGACAGTCTCGCCATGCCATTTGAGTTCCATGCGTCCTGTGTCGGTAAGGGTTCCGACAGTGGCATAGGCTAGGCCCCATTTTTCAATGATATCCATCGCCATCTGGACACGTTCAGGCTTCACCACCATCAGCATGCGCTCTTGTGATTCGGAGAGCATGATTTCTTCTGGGGTCATGTTTTCTTCACGTTGGGGAACATTTTCGAGGTTTACTTCAACGCCGAGTCCGCCTTTGTCTGCCATTTCGAAGGTTGAGCAGGTCATGCCAGCGGCGCCCATATCTTGAATCGCGATAATGGCATCTGTTTGCATGAGTTCTAGGCAGGCCTCGATGAGGAGTTTCTCGGTGAAGGGATCCCCGACCTGAACGGTTGGGCGTTTTTCCTCGTCACCTTCGGAAAATTCTGCAGATGCCATGGTCGCGCCGTGGATGCCATCACGCCCCGTTTTTGAACCGAAATAAATAATAGGATTGCCGACGCCAGCAGCTGCAGAATAGAAGATTTTATCTTGGTCTGCGACACCGACATTCATGGCATTGACGAGGTTGTTGCCATTATAGGATTCGTGAAAGGTGCATTCGCCGCCAACGGTGGGAACGCCCACGCAGTTGCCATAGAACCCGATTCCTGAGACAACACCAGAGATGAGATGTTTGGTTTTTTCGTGGTCTGGTGAGCCGAAGCGCAATGCGTTCATGTTGGCGACAGGGCGCGCGCCCATGGTGAAGACATCGCGCAAAATTCCGCCGACACCTGTTGCAGCGCCTTGGAAGGGCTCGATGAAAGAGGGGTGGTTGTGGCTTTCCATTTTGAAGATGGCGGCTTGATTGTCGCCAATATCGATGATGCCCGCATTTTCACCTGGGCCGCATATTACGCAGTCGCCCTCGGTTGGGAGTTCCATCAAATGTTTGCGGGTGGTTTTGTAGGAGCAATGCTCGCTCCACATCACAGCGAAAATGCCGAGTTCTAGCACATTGGGAGTGCGTCCCATAATGCTGAGAATGCGCTCATATTCTTCTGCAGTGATGCCGTGTTCAGCGCCTAATTCTGGGCTGCCGAGTGGAATAGAGGATTCAAAGGAAACTGCTGCTTGTGATGCCATGATAGATGCCCATATTTCGTTGCATAATAATATGCTCGAAACATAGCGAAATTACGCGAAATGGCAAGTGATTAAGAGGGTGAAGATAGTTTATTAGAAGCAGAGTTTAGGCGATGCCGTCACGACCTTTGTCGGCATTATTGCCAGCGACTTCAAGGCGAACTTCAGAAGGGTCAACTGCGCCAGAGATATTGAGGGAGCTGAGGTCAATTGAACTGGCTGCCTGAGCAATAGCAGATTCCATCGCGGTTTGCTGAGCTTGAACTGGTGCACGAGTTAGCCCAATGAGTGCCTGATTTGCAGTCTCTGCGTGTGCTGAGTACATATGTTCCGATGCTTGTCCTGCATAGGCTAAATAGCTAGCCATTTGCATATCGGGCGATGAAGGTAATTGCGTAGCAACCATAATGTTAAACCGTTTTTGTTATTTTTGTTTTTCTAACTAGTAATAGTATAGCACGAAAAAGGTTAACAATCCTTAAACCGGAAGGGTGAAAACAACATTATTTGATAAATAAGTGCAAAAAAGCGGTTATGCAACCGATTTTAATAGACTTTTGAAGACGTTTTGACCGTCGGTGCCGCCTGTTTGAGTGTCGCAGACGCGTTCTGGGTGGGGCATCATGCCCAGAACATTGCCGTTTTTATTAGTAATTCCAGCAATATTGCGTTGTGATCCGTTAGGATTTGCTTCTGCTGTAGCGTTGCCTGATGCATCTACATAACGGAATGTGACTTGATTATTATCTTCTAGGCGGTTGAGTGTGGTGTCATCAGCGAAGAAGTTGCCGTCATGATGGGCGACAGGCACGGTGATAATTTGCCCATGATTATAGCGTGAGGTGAAGGCAGAGTCTACATTTTCGACTTTTAGCTGCACATCTTTGCAGATGAATTTGAGCTTTGCGTTGCGCATGAGTGCGCCATCGAGCAGGCCCGCTTCGGTCAATACTTGAAAGCCATTACAGATGCCAAGAACTAAACGTCCCGCTTCAGCGTGTCTTTTGACTTCTTGCATGATAGGGGAGTGGGCAGCCATTGCACCTGAGCGCAAATAATCACCATAGGAGAATCCGCCCGGGACGACCACTAAATCGAGCTTAGGCAGTTCAGCATCACCATGCCAAATGCGTTGCGCTTTCACGCCTTCGGATTCAAGCTTCTCTAGTGTTGAGAGGGAATCTCTATCGCAGTTAGAGCCTGGGAATGTGATAACACCTGCACGCATGCTTCTTGTCCTTATGCTACGAGTTCAAAACGATAATTTTCAATCACCGTATTAGCCAAAAGCTTCTCACACATATCAGTTATCTTTGCTTCGGCCTTTGCTTTGTCAGTTTCCGCGATTTCAACTTCAATATATTTGCCTTGGCGAACGGCTTCAACACCATCGAACCCTAGGTTCTTTAATGTGCCTTCAGCGGCTTTTCCTTGTGGGTCGAGTACGCCATTTTTAAGTGTAATATGAATCGCTGCTTTCATGGTCATCTTCCTTATTTATCGTCTTTAGCTA
>CALJMC010000022.1 GCA_937982385.1 uncultured Rickettsiales bacterium
TCGCCCTTCCAGTCATCATTAGCAGCCAGCACAAAATCAGGACGACGCTCGGAGAATTTTCCTTTTTTCCAATAATCACGATAGTCCGATGCCTCGCCAATACTCTTATAGAGAATTACCATCGTACCGCCCGCTTTGAGCTGCGCTATCTTTGTAGCATCAAGCGGCTTGTCACTTGCGCCGTAATCAGGGTCAGCCACCACCATTGATGCCTTGCTCAACGAAGTCATAGAGGAGCCATTCAGCTGATAGAGAAATCCATATTCCTTTTTTACTATTTGGGCACTATTGGCTCGTGCCATAGACTCTGCACCGCCAACCCAGAGCATCAATAACCCCGTAAGCAACATTCCCAAAAACTTCATCTTCAATCCTTAATTTTAAATCGTTCAGTAATGTCATTAAGCGCCAGATGCGCTGCCAATTCGCCACTACGTTTCGCCCATTCAGGCATATATACAGGAGACATAATTGCCCCCTCTTTATCAAGCGGTTTGAGTAGCCGCACATCGTCAGTAGTTAGTTTACCACAAAAGAGCAATTCGATGTCGTGTAAAAAACCCTCATGCATGGCACGCTTGAAAAACACACCAACCTCGATGAGGCCACGAAGATACACGTTATCCTTATAAAAAACAATACCTCCCTTAGGATCCCCTCCTCGAAAAATACGCATCGCAGAATAATAGCTCTCCTCATTATTCTGCCCTTGCGCGCCAAAGAAACGATAGACCTCAATAAAGTCGGCCCCTTTTCCGGCCATATCAATCGCCAAAATTCGTAGTGCAATACGCTTAAGGCGCACCAACTCGATAGATAGGTTGATATATTCCGCAAACACCGCCAGCCCCTCTTGCGTTGCGGTGGTACGCGGGGCATTATATCCCAAAGTCTTGAGCAATGGCTGCTTACGACCATTAATATAAGTAAGCGTATGAATCATCACCTCATGATGGAAAAGCTGCTCCAAATCATTTTTAGAAAAGCGCGCACCTTTACGTATTTTAACATAGCTCGAGCCTGCTGCGGCGCGCGCAGTGATATCGCTATCCACCGTCACCGCAATCGAATCCTCACCCTTGGGGATATACTCAGCAATGCGTTTTGAAAGTGCCTTCTTAAACTCCGCAGCATTATAAACTAACGGCTCATCCGTCACGCTGCATTTATATTCTTCCACAATGCGTAAAATATAGCGTGCAACATCAACATGGCGGCGACCATATCCCTCCAGCACATCACTCGGAGTGCCATAAAGCTTCTGAGAAAACTCAGAAACATCCTTCGTTCCAATCCCGCGTAAAATGAAATGCGCATCCAAATAGCTCTGCGCAGTCTCACGCAAAAAGGTAATGGCAGGATGATCGTCTGTGCCGAGCTTTGTAAGATATGCTTCTAATTGAGAAATCTTATCGCCATTATTCACCTCAGCATAAGACACCTTCGGCAGCACGATATTATCACACGCCACCCCCTTCATGAAGCCGCGCATCGTATTTTTTGACCAGCTCAGTTGACGCAGCATCGTGAAGCCATGGATAATCTCCACAAGTTCAGTATCACGTTCGGCTATATGAGGGTTTAGATGCGGCATTATGAAATAATATCTTACTTCTTCTCAGTTTTAATAATCTCTTCAAATTTATCATAAGTACGGTAGGTATCAAACTTCGAATCACCATCAGTATTATGTTTAGAACGTTTAAGCATACCGCCTTCATATTCACTGACTTTTACCATGCGTTCAGACGCATCATAAAAAACGATGCGTTTCAAGCTGCCATACTCAAACATTTCTTCTACGTCGACTTTATCATCTCCATCGATGTCTATTATGGCTTTAGAAATTAGTTTTTTATCGTATAAAACGGTCGTTTCAAACCGCCCATCGAAGTCAGCATCCACATCTGTTTTCCATGGGTAGTTATCAGAAGCATCTTGAAAATAAATAATCGTATCAGTATGGCCGTCACGATTATGATCCTCTTCAATGACATTACTAACCGGCTTGCTAATGTTCGTATAGATTTCCTTTTTTAGTATAAAATCATTAACCTGATAGCCAAAAAACAATCCTATAACCAACGCTGCAATAATCCATCCGAATGTATGGGATGGTATAAAACTAAGGAGTGGCGCACCCTGCAGGACTCGAACCTGCAACCTTCAGATTAGAAGTCAGATGCTCTATCCAGTTGAGCTAAGGGTGCATAAGGGCAGTGGTAAAAGATTTGAGCATGAACTGCAAGTAGATTCACAGACAGATAGCCTTATGCAGCCACTTTTTTCTTGCCATCAACGACATCGAACGAATCTATGTGGCTTTTCACTTCGTTACGTGCATCTCGCGATTTATCAATTTCAGACGTCACAGTTGACCTTTTCTTAGCAATACTACCTTTGGCCGATTTTTTGCTACCGTCATCATCAGGGTCCTCATCCATTTGCTGCTTCAAACGTTCATTGATTTTCTCAATATCTAGCAGTTTGATGAGCTCTCGCACTTCCTGACGCGCCGCTACATGAGACATAGACACTTTCATGCCGGCGTCCATCACGTCCAGCACAGTCAACCCTTGCAAGAACATCTCACGATAAATCACACGCTCAGAAAAACCGGGTGCCACACGGAAACCAATACGGCGCGCAAGTTCTTCTGTGACCGTTTTCATAAAGCGCTTATTACGTGCGTCCAAATTACTCAAGCGATTACGCATCACAATCCAATCAACCGAATTGCCATCACGTTTGGCACGTTGAAGTTTTTGTTCCCATACCATCTCACTATAAATACTTGGACGTTGAATCTCAAGTGTACGGCCATCCACAAATGCCAATACATCCAAATCCACAAAACTATCATTAATCGGTGTAATCACCGTATCAGCAAAACTATGCGCCAAACGCGAAAGATAGGTGTCATTACCAGGGGTATCAATCACCACAAAATCATGCGTCGCATAGACCTTTGCCAGGTCCATTGCAAAGCGCTCTTGCTCATCACGCGTTTGCTCTTCAACAGTTTCAAAAGGGGACTTTGTCACCACAAAATGTTGTGGCATCGGCATCGACACGCCTTCAATCTCAAGCGTAGAACGGCGATTATCAATATAACGTGTCAGAGAACGCTGGCGCGCATCAATATCTATCGAACCTACAGAAAAACCTAAGCGAAGCAGGGCAACAATCAGATGCATAGTCGTGGTCGTTTTACCCGAACCACCCTTTTCATTACCAACAACAATGATATGTGCACGTTTGAATGAATCTTGCTGGTCTGTCATAATCACTACCATATGTTGTGGTTGCCTATCTGCAACAGACTAAACCTAACAATGCATCTTGTAAAGGAGAACTGACCATAAAAATTGCTTTTTATTAAATCGATTTCTCGAGAATTAGCGCTGAATATCTGAAGTAGATGTACTAATAACCTCTTCTATAATAGCGCTCCTTGTCCCTATGTCAGGAACAAGCGCCTCCAGAGTTTCTATAGGGAGCTTAGTTTCTCCATTTGCTAAGATTGAGGCTTTCACAATTTCACGCTTCCAATCTGGAGTCGTACGCTCAGACATGA
>CALJMC010000023.1 GCA_937982385.1 uncultured Rickettsiales bacterium
AAAAGAGTAAAAAAAACGTTAAGGAGCATTACTTCAAATCATATTTCTACAAAAACAATACAAATTTCGATCAATTTTGAAAATGTGTACGCTTATAGCTTGCTTGGCTTAGAAACTGCTGATTTGTTAAAAATAACAGCAACCACTTTCTCTATGCCGCTTCAACGCCTTCGACTTCAGGAATATAATGCTTGAGCATGTTCTCAATGCCATTCTTGAGGGTAATCGTCGAACTCGGACAGCCTGAACATGCGCCATGCATCTCAAGGCGAACGATGCCATTATCGAATGAATGGAAAATAATATCCCCACCATCTTGGGCTACGGCAGGGCGTACGCGCGTCTCGATAAGTTCTTTAATCGTTTTGACAATATCAGAATCATCTGCATTGACGGCATTGCCCTCAGTTTTCGCCTCAACTTCAGCAAGCACAGGCTTTTCCGCTACAAAGTGGTCCATAATCCGCGTCAAAATATCCGCTTTCAACACACTCCATTCCATATCACCACTTTTGGTCACGGTGATAAAATCGGAACCAAGGAAAATCGCATTCACCCCATCCACACCAAACAGCTCCTCAGCCAACGGAGATTCCGCCGCCGCTTTAACGCTCGTGTAAAAGCGTGTCCCCTCACCCAGCACATCACGCCCAGGCAAAAATTTCAACGTCATCGGATTCGGTGTCGGTTCGGTCTGTATAAACATTCTTTTTTTCTTTCAATTGTTTCCGCTTAAGCACTACCGCACCTGTCGTTTGCAATGCCTAACGCATCCCTAATCCTTAGTTATATAGTAGGGATTACACAACTCTGCAACCCCTACCCTAAAAGGTGAGATTAAAAACTCACCTGATAGCCGAGCGTAAAGCGATAATCCATCTGCAGCTGCGGCCCATCAAGACGTTGATAAACAGGCAACCCAAACTCAGCTGACAGATTATGTGCCTGATGTGGAGCAAAGTTCACCCCCACTAATGCATCTAACCTGCGCCCACCGCGCAAATCGGCACGCGCCGTTGGGATAAGCGCCGCATTCAGCTCGGCATCTGCCCCTTTAATGTCTTCCCATGCTTTCGCCTCTAGGCGCAACGACGTGCTTAGCGCTGGTGTCCAAGGCTTAGCAACCCAAGCCGTTGCATTATATTCATTACCCAAATGATAACCTTGAGAGTTTTTTTCGCCTGTACGAATGGTCGTATTGAGCTGAGAACCTAACGTATAACCATCGGCATCCATCGCATAGGTCGCACCGATGATGGGGTCATACGTGCCTGAGCCAAGCTGCATAGGATATGGCAACTTAGAATCCGCACCGGCTGGCGTACGGTCACGATATTTTATGCCACCTGTGGGCAGTGACACACCAAGCTGCATATGCAGACGGTTATTCTCACCTTGATACAACCCATAAAGCGCAGAAACTTTTGTGTCCCCCGCACCCTTCGCGCGAGTTTTGAAGCTCACACCTGTGCCCGTCACATGGTTCATTTCCTTCTCAACATAGGCACCCATCGCCATCAGTGTCAGCTTATTGGTTGCGCCATACATCACCCCGAACATGTCCATGCTCGTGCTCATCTCAATGGGTGACACGGGGAAACCAGCCGCATTCACCTCTGCCGTTGATTGAGAATCAGTGCGCGTGCGATTGCCATGCATTTTCATGCCAGCGCGGCGATAAGACGTCATCCACTTGCCCTTCTCATGCAAATGCGAACCCATCACACCAATTGGCTCAGTCGCTTGGGTTTGGTCATGATTATGATGTCCGTGATGGTCATGCTGATCATCTTGTGCAAATGCCACACTGCTTAATATTGCAGTAGATAAAAATGTCGTAATAAATAGTTTTTTCATTGTCTTTTTCCTTAAAATAATGATGTGAGATTAAAATCTTACAAATTTTAATCCACCGAACGGTCGGCGGCCTTGTAGTCACAAGGCTTTGTCATGCTGAATCACATTCAGAATGGCAGAGAATTAGGATAGATTAGGAAAAAACTGGCGGTGCACGCGAGGCATAGCCTTGTATCTTAGCGGGTGAGAGAAACTGAGATTCAGCTAAATAAGAAGCATGCACAAAAGATAACTCAACCTGTGCAGCCGAATCACTTGCCAACGCACCAAATGAGGTGAGCTCGAAGGTACATATAGGACAATGCTCCATCATGTTCATTGGCGCGGACTCGCCTTCCACTGGCACGCCACCCTCGAGCGATACATATTGAATGCCATAGGCTGTACAAATCGGCGTCAACCCATTACCCGGAGAATTCTCATCACCAAGCAACGTAACCCATGCAGGCGACAGAGCATTGAGCAATAAAACAAATGCAGCAAACAAACTTAAATGATGATGTGATAGCTTAGAAAACATGAGCCATGTTCTAAAAGATTCTGCGCCTCATGACAACTATCAAATTGTCGTGCATTACAATTGTGTGACAATTGCATACCAACGATACACATCACATAGAAAAGATGATATCATCTAAAAAAATAACAAAAAGAAAAAACATGGATAAACCATCGCATATGCTGCCAGCTAGGCAAAACCCTAACGACAATATGCCTGATTTCACACTCTATGAATATATCGAAGACTGTACTGAGCAACTATTTTTACAAGCACAACTCACAGGCATAAAAAGAAAAGACATTGTAATACACCCTGAAACAGCTCAAAAATTACAAGGATATAAAGACCTTAATTCTGCTTTTAACCCTCCTAATGAAAAAGAAAAAAACATCACCAGACTGGATGGTCTTGCAGAATTAGAAGCAAGTGTCACTGCACAAGCCGAAGCACTTGGTTCGTCCATTGATAATTACAGGCGCCCAGAACTGCCGCCTCACCTGCAAGTCCAAATAGACAGCATTGCACCATTATCCAGACACAACAGCAGCCAACAGACCACGCCACAACGCAAACATATATTCTGTTCCAACCAGACTTGTGCCTGAAAATGCTCATTCACACATCCCTTCACGCGAAAAAGGTGAATAGTTTCTAATGAAAAATGACAGTCTAATATATAATGAAATTATGAACAACGATTTGAAAGAGCCGATGGATCCTGCATTGACTAAAGTCATGCACTCTATCCAAACAAACGAAGAATCGATGGACCATGGGCTTGCGGAACTGATCATTAAAATTAATGAAAATTTAGCCTTAACAAAAGACACGGTCATTGATTATTTAAATAATGCGCTTGAACATCTTCATCATGAAGGAAAACAAGCAGGACTAGCGCCTGAAGAGATGCACATGCCTAACGATGCTTCCAACAGATTTAAGTCCATCATGACGGTAAAGAAAACTGATTCAGATGTCGACAGACTGCGAACCATGCATAAAGGGTTATTGCTTGTAGAAAAAACCATCAAAGAACGTTGCGAGCACAAAGGATTGTCATTCGACAATTATACACGTCTGCCGCTATCCTATAATCTGCAAACATTACTAGAAAATGCGCCCACCAACGTACAGCACGCAGAAATAGTAGCGACATCATTCCCTACTAAAACGGTAAACGCGATTTAAGCGCGGTGCCGAGCGTGCCGTCATCCAAATAATCCAACTCACCACCCACAGGAATTCCTTGGGCTAAACGGGTTACTCGTACATTTGAGTTCTCTAAGCGTTCGGTTAGGTAATGGGCGGTTGTCTGCCCTTCCATGGTGGCATTGGTAGCGAGGATCACCTCGGTGACGGCATCATCAGAGGCGCGTTCAACCATCCCTGATACATTAAGCTTCTCAGGCCCAACACCATCTAGCGCGGAGAGGGTTCCACCCAACACATGATAGCGCCCTTTGAACATATGCGCGCGCTCCATCGCCCATAAATCGGCAACATCTTCCACCACACACATGATCGAGCCGTCACGGCGGTCATCGGTACAAATATAACAAGGTGATGCACCATCAATATTGCCACATGTCGTGCAAGTCGTGATGTTTTCATCCACTTTTTTGAGCGCATGATGTAGCGGTTGCAGCAACTTCTCACGCTTCTTTATCATCTCTAACACCATACGACGCGCCGAACGCGGTCCAATACCAGGGAGCCGGGAAGTTAGTTTTATGAGGTTATCTAGGTCTGGGTGCATAATTTAGGGGCTAGGTTTTAGGGGTTAGGGGATAGTTTTTATTTTAAACTGGATGCCAGCCTGCGCTGGCATGACACAGTTCGATGTTGCAATCCACGAGCGCAGGAGCGCGAGTCAGCCATGAGCGTCGCGAAGCGACTCGCCTATTGCGGAGGACAGCATGTCCGTAGCGGGGGCAATTAAAAAGGAAGCCCACCCGGAATGTTCATGCCACCTGCGACCTTACCCATTTCATCAGAGTAAGTTTCGTCTACTTTTGCTTTGGCATCATTGAATGCTGCGATAATTAAATCTTCAAGCACTTCTTTTTCTTCAACGTCTACGAGTGAATCATCAATCTTCAGTCCGAGCATGTTGCTTTTGCCGCTGAGCTTCACAGTCACCATGCCGCCACCCGCAGAACCTTCAACTTCAATGGTTTCAAGCTCGGTTTGTTTATCCTGAATCTTTTGCTGCATTTGCTGCGCTTGCTTCATCATCTTTTGAATATTCATGGGGTTATTCCTCTGCTGTAATTTTCGTTATGACTGCACCTTCAAATGCACTCAAAATCGGTGCAATCTCAGGCGATTGTTTCACTTTTTCAATGGCCGCCTCTTTCGCTGCTTTGCGGTCTTGCGCGAGAGTCGTCACGCCCTCAGCATCAACAAACTCAAATACCCACGGCTTGTCCGTCGCATTACGGAGCTTATTAGTAATGTCACGCAACACCTCTTGCGGAAAATCTTTTACCTTTTTCGCCGTAATTTTACCCTGCTCAAAAGCCACGGGCGCAAGATTCACCTCAAGCGCATGCTTCATAAGCATTTCTTTTTCATCCACAAAATACTGTACAACTTCTAAATAGCTATTCAATTCAATCGCAGGGTTATGCGCTGCTAATGTCAAATGAGAGGCTTGCGCAACTGGCTCAGACTGTGCTTGTGGAGCCACTTGCTGCATAGGTTGCGCAGCCACTTCAGCTGCCGCACTTGGAGCAGATGAACGCATTCCACCACCGCCACCGCTCGGGGGCGGTGGAGCAGAAGGAGTCGCTTCAACACCCTGCTCTTTAATTTGTTTAATAAGCTGCTCAGGTGACGGTAAATCAGCCATATGACACAAACGAATCACCACCATTTCAGCTGCCATCAATGGATCTGGCGCACGTTTTGCCTCGTCCAATCCTTTCAGCAACATTTGCCATGCCCGCGTCAAATTCGGCACAGACAACAATTCCGACAATTTCCTAGCATATTCACGCTCTGTCTGCGAATAGGACGGTCCCAAATCATCCTTCGGGTCGAGTTTTAGACGCGTGATAAGATGCGTAATCGCCATCATATCTTGCAACAGCAAAATCACATCCGAACCATTGCTATATTGATGATTGAGCGCGTCCAGTGCCGCTGGCACCTTGCCTTCAAACATCGCTTCCATCATCTCGAATACACGGGTTTTATCCGCTAGCCCAAGCATCCCACGAATCGCTTCGGTGGTCACAGGAATCGCTTTGCCCTCTTCATCATAGCTATGCGAAATCGCGCGGT
Source organism: uncultured Rickettsiales bacterium (assembly GCA_937982385.1). Classification (GTDB taxonomy): domain Bacteria; phylum Pseudomonadota; class Alphaproteobacteria; order Rickettsiales; family UBA998; genus CALJMC01. The sequence goes on from CALJMC010000023.1 coordinate 5,645, forward strand.
CAATCAGTGACAAACCATCACGTACAGAACCTTCCGCTGCCATCGCAATCAGGCGCAAGCCCTCTTCTTCGGCCGTCACAGATTCTTTTTCGCATATATTATCCAAATGCACAGCCAGCATATCCACGTCCAAACGCTTCAAATCAAAACGCTGGCAACGCGACAGAATCGTCACAGGGATTTTGCGTGTTTCCGTGGTTGCAAACACAAATTTCACATGCGGTGGCGGCTCTTCCAGCGTTTTCAACAGCGCGTTAAACGCACTGGTCGAGAGCATATGCACCTCATCGATGATATATATTTTATAGCGCGCTTGGGTCGGGGCATAATGCACCGTCTCAATCAAATCACGAATATCACCCACACCTGTACGCGATGCCGCATCCATTTCCATCACATCTGGGTGGCGATCTTCCGAAATTTGCAAACAATTCGGGCATACCCCGCATGGGCTCGTCGTAGCCCCACCATTACCGTCTTCACCAATGCAATTAAGTGCTTTAGCAATAATACGTGCAGTGGTGGTTTTCCCGATACCACGAATCCCAGTTAGCAAATAAGCATGCGCCAAACGCCCACTCTTAATCGCGTTGCTCAGCGTACGCACCAACACATCTTGGCCGACCAAATCATCAAAGGTCTGCGGACGATATTTACGAGCTAAAACACGATATTCTTGAGTCATTCTGTCTTTCTTTATCTTTGGCTTCAAAGCCAT
>CALJMC010000024.1 GCA_937982385.1 uncultured Rickettsiales bacterium
GGGTTGCACAAGAATCTCTCGGATGTTCAGTGGTGGAAGTGAAGCAAGATGCCAATGCACAGTGGCATGTGATGGCCGATAGCAGCTATAACCGTCGTATCACCGCGACCACACCCATAGACATTTCAGGGCCAGCGCGAGGGCATAAACGCATGCAAACCGCAGCTGACCCAAAAGCCGAAGAGATATTAGGAACCTTCGCTAATTGCGCAGGTGGAACGACTCCGTGGGGCACGGTGCTTACCGCTGAGGAGAACTTCAACTATCACTTCCGCGGGCTGCACAAACGCCACCCAGAATATGAAAATTATGAACGCCTCGGCATCCCCGAAGACCCTGAATATAATGCATGGTGGAAGGTCGATACGCGCTTTGATATCAACCAACATATCAATGAAGCGAATCGCTTTGGCTGGATTGTTGAATATGACCCGTATGACCCATCCAAAAAGCCCGTAAAGCGTACGGCGCTTGGGCGCTTCAAACATGAATGCGCCAACACAACTATTGCCCCTGACGGACGCGTGGTGGTCTATTCAGGCGATGATGAACGCTTTGAATATGTTTATCGTTTCGTGACGAAGAATGCCTGTGATCCGAATAATCGTGATGCGAATTGGGGACTGCTCGATGAAGGAACGCTGAGCGTTGCACGTTTTGATGATGACGGCACCGTGACATGGCTACCGCTCATTTTTGGTGAGGGTAGTTTGACTGCTAATAATGGATTTACTTCTCAAGCAGATGTCATGATTGATGCGCGCAAAGCGGGTGATATTGTGGGTGCAACTCCGATGGACAGACCAGAAGATGTGGAGGTTAATCCGCACACCAAAGAGCTGTTTATTGCACTGACCAATAATAAAAAGCGCAGCACAGACCAGCGCGATGCTGCCAATCCGCGCGAGAAGAATGTTTATGGGCATATCCTAAAACTCACCGCACCCGATGGCAACCATGCTGCTAAGCGTTTTGAATGGGAGATATTCCTTAAAGGTGGCAACCCGAAAGATCAGGGCGATGCTGCCTATTATGAGAATGAACCATCCAAGCATGGCTGGCTCGCAAACCCTGATAACGTGACCTTTGATAACAGCGGAAATCTATGGATATGCACCGACGGGCAAAGCAAATCAATTGGTAAGAATGATGGTATTTACGCGATTGCGCGCGAAGGAAAATATGCTGGCGTGCCGCGTTCCTTCATGACCGTGCCGCTTGGTGCAGAAGTCACAGGTCCTGCCTTCACCCCCGATGGCAGCACATTATTTGCCTCCATTCAGCACCCCGGAGAAGCAAGAGACGGCTCAACCTACGCCACCCCCTCCACCCGCTGGCCAGATTTCCGCGACGATATGCCTCCACGACCATCCGTGATTGCGATTACTAAAAAAGGTAGTTCAGTCGGTTAGGCTGATTTTTGATAATGCCGCGAAAGCGCACAAAATTCCTCAACAGATAATGTTTCTGCGCGGCGGGTGGGGTCTATTCCTACGGCTTCCAAAAATGTTTCACCACCGAACGCTTTGAGTGATTGGCGGAGCATCTTGCGGCGTTGATTGAAGGCGGCTGCTACGACTTTTTCGAGCGTTGCGAAATCGGCATCATGCAGTGGTTTCGGGCGTGCATGTAAGGTGACAATGGCGGAGGTTACTTTGGGCGCGGGGAGGAATGCGCTTGGTGGCACCTCAAAGTTATATTCTACATCGCACAGCCATTGGGTGATGATGGAGAGACGACCATAGCTTTTTGTATTGGGCGCTGCAGTGATACGTTCTGCGACTTCTTTTTGGAACATCAGCGTCATGCGGTTGATGCTCTCAGGGTTCTCCCCAATCATTTTGAGCCAGCCAATGAGCAAAGGTGTCGCGACATTATAGGGTAGGTTGGCGACAATCACGCGTGGAGCCGGGACCTCCGACTCCACGTCAATTTTCATTGCGTCACCATGCATGATTTTTAGCTTTCCGTCGCTCACATTGACGAATTCTTGCAGGAGCGGTAGGCAGCGTTTATCGAGCTCAATCGCGGTGATGGATGCGGCATCGGTGGTGAGTAGCTCGCGGGTGAGTGATGCAGGACCCGGCCCAACCTCTATGACATGCTCGCCGTCTTTTATAGCGGCGGTACGCGCAATCTTACTGGTGATATTACTATCAATTAGAAAGTTCTGGCCAAGCGCACGCGCAGCACGCAGCTCGTACTTATCAACCAGTGCACGGGTGGAGGGGAAATTAGATACGGACGTCAATATAGGCCTCGCGACGCATCTTGCGTAGATGTTTCAATGCTTGCAATTCCATCTTCTGCGATACCAAATCTTGACGAACACGATTTTTGTCTTTGTCCGTGAAGGGCAGCTCTGCGCGTTCACAGAGCATCAGCAAATGAATGCCATCGGGAGCGGCGAAAGGGTCTGAAATTTCACCCACTTTCAAATGACGCACCAGTGGCAGAATTTCACCTGACATTTGTGAATAGCGCGTCGGGGTGTAATCCACATTAATGCCCAAACCGTCGAGTTCTTTCATGCCTGCAATTCCCTTTTGGGTGCAGGGTCCAGGATGTTTCGCGACATTGCGTGCAATATCCATCAATATATCCACATCTTGTTCACCGGCATTATTCTCGAGTGAGAGCATAATACGTTTGAACAATACTTCGGCATCATGCAGTTTTTTTCCTGTACGACGTTTGTGAAGTTTGACAATTTCATAGCCTTTAGATGATTGCACGGGGCGGCTAATACCATCTTCTGGTAGGTTGATAAGTGCGCCAGCAATAGCAGGCTCCAAACGGTTGATGTCTGCCCAGCTCATTGCGGAATTTTGTACGCCCATTTGCGAAAGCTGAGACGCTAATACTTGAAAATCGGCGCCGTTGTTCAATTCTTTGGTGATGCGAAGCGCGACTTTTTGCATTTGTTCTGAGGTCTCTACGGAATGGATGGGTAATACGATGCTAGAGGTGAGGACTTCCTCGATATTGCTGCCTGTGCGTTTGATATAATCGACCTCTTGCAGCACATCTTGTTCTGTGACAGTGGCTTCGGAGGCAAGGCGGCGTTGTACAAACCGGCGCCATGCAATTTGTGCTTTCAGTTGGTTCGTGAACGTGGAGGGGGTAATACCCTGCGATGCGAAATAGCCGAGTAAGCTGCCTGCTGTTTTCCCTCGTTTTTGTTCAATGCTTCTGACAGCACCATCGATTTCTTCTTTGCTTATGAGAATATTGGCTTGCTTGGCGGCAGTGATTTGCAATGTTTCATCCACCAGTGCCTGAATGACTTGTGCCGCCAACTCTTGGCGCACCTCAGGACTGTTGCCGAGGCCTGTGGTTGCAATCACCATATTGATACGTTGATTGACGTCCTCGGTGGTAATCATTGCGTCATTCACAACGGCTGCAATTTTGAGTTTCCCCGTTGATTTGGGAGGCGTTGGTGCGTCTTGCGCAAATGCATTATGTGCAAGGGTCAGGCTGAGAATCAATGTTAGAATATATTTCATAGGGTACATCTAATTTAAGTTGCTGAGTGAAAGGCGTATGAGGTAGGAAACGTCAGGTTCAATATCACGGTCACGAATAAAACTACGTTGCATACGGGCGGTGACTGTAACACATTCATTACTATAGGCAAGCCCTGCACCAACATAGGTTGTGCGATCGGCGGTTAAGTTGCGTTGCCCATTGGCAAAAACACGCCATGTATCGGTGAGTTGCAATGAGCTGGCGCCTGAGATCTCTTCGCGTGTGCCAAGCAGTGGATCACTTTGTAGTTGGATATAATCAGTGGAAAGCGATAAGCCTTTATAGTCAAATGCGGCACTAACTTCGTTACGATGCAGCTCTAATGTTTCATCATCCACTCGAAAGCCATAAGCGAGAGAGAAGGGGGTGTAATCGACATTCAGCTGTCCAACAAAATCAGATTGATCGCCTGAACCTTCTAAATTCGAGGGATAGGTGCGCTCGCCGGCGAGTTGAATTTCTTGCCCTAACATCAGGTTAATATAGTGATTAGAGGCAGTTTGATACTGTGTGCGAACGCCATAAATTCCGCGTGTGCCATTCTCCACCAAATCGAGTCCTGCATAGCGATTGGATGAAAAGAGTCCGATGGCAGAAAACTCGTTGATGCGGCTGTCTTCATTACTGATAACGCTCGCATTATTTCCGTTTGACGTGACAATCAATTTTGCATGCGGTTCCAAGACCAAGCTGGCATTATTGATTTGTTTTACTAATGGGTAGCGCCATGACACTGCTATTTGTGGTATGGCGCGCACAGCATCTTCAGTTGGCTCCCCTGTGCTGGATGTCTGATCACGCTGGGTAATGCTATAGGCATCTGCACGTATGGAGGCATCTGCTTCGAAAGCGTGGCCACCATCGGTCGTGTAAGGCACGCGATAGCCACCTGTGAGCGATAGTCGCGCGGTTTCAGCTCCTTGCTTGCGCGTTAGGAATAATGCGTTTTGATCCAAATAGAAGCGTGAATTAAGTGCCAAGGTTTCAGATTCTATATGGGTGTCAATCGCAGGAACAATAAGGGGCGTGGTGTCGGGGTCATCATCTTCTTCTAGTCCCTGAAAACCAATGGCGCGCACTCGGAAATAATCGCGGTTATCAAACCGTTCCACGTCTAACGATGAGGTGAGCAAATCTTGATAGCCATAACCATAACGTTCCAAATAAGTGTCATCTGAGCTATGCTCAATATCAAAGCCCCAACGCCATTTTTCATCAATTTTGGCTTCACCTTTTGCAAAAAGATGGCCACGGAAGTCACGCCCGTCCACTTCTACGCCATCCTCGTTTCGACGGTTTGGGTAGGTTCCGCTTCCATTAAACTCGAAATAACCATTATCAGTACGCATACGATATTGTCCTTCTAGCACAGGGCCTTCCCCAGAGGTGAGGCGAGGGGTGACGGTGGCGTCCATCGTTGGCGAAAGCGCGGCATAATAAGGAATGCGTGCTGCCGTGCCCAGCTGTGATGAGCTTTCATATTCAGGGACTAGAAAGCCAGATTTGCTAGATGCATTCGGCATGGCATGAGAGAAATACGGGCTATAGAGTAGCGGAACGCCCATCACTTCCATGCGAGCATTACGATAGGAAATTTGCTCTTCATCTTCGTCAATCGTCACCGTATCTGCTTTGAGTTGCCACAATGGCGTGCCATCGGTGCCATCATCATTAACGCAGACTTTACATGGTGAAAAGACTGCTTTGGTTAATTCTGTTTGTGTCTCTGAAATGCGATTCGCTTCACGGGCAGCAAACACAGCATCATCTTTCATACGGATACGAATATCATTGATGAGTCCTTGCTTCATGTCATCTTGCAGCTCCATTTGGTCTGCAAACATCACGTTTCCATCAGGTTGAAGCAGGCTGATATTGCCCTCTGCCTTTACCTGATTTATCTGTTGGCTGTAGGTGATTTTATCGGCAAAAAGGACATATTCCCCCTGCACTACCTCTACTTTTCCCATCGCCACCACCACGCCATGATCACGATCATAGCCAAGTTTTTCAGCTTCCATATAGATGGGCGTGCGGCTTGGTCCAGGGATGTTGGCAAATAGGTGCAGAGGCGTCATCACCCCTAGCATCACACAGCAAAACAATAGCCTCTGTTTTATGAATAATTTTACACCAATAACCATCATCTAGTTATAAGTGAATTTGACGGTGACGCAACTATATTAGCCATCAAAAGAGGCAGAGATTTACGAGTGTTGCTTATAGTCTAAACTGGGTTGAAATGGCTCAGGGGATTGAGTGCTCATTTGATGCATGAAGCGGATAATATCCTCATCAACTCTGATATCGCTGGCTTTGAGAGGGCAGACGAGCTTTACGCCGTTTAATGTACGGCATCGGCTGAGCGCGACATAAGCCTGTCCCTTGGTAAACGCACCATTGCCCAAGTTAATCACCACATTGTCAAAGGTTTTTCCTTGGCTTTTATGGATGGTGATCGCCCAAGCGAGCTGCAGCGGAAATTGCTCATAACTGCCAACGACTACTTCCGCCATTTTCTCAGTCTTTGCATCATATTCATAGCGAATCGCCTCCCATTTTTGACGCTCCACCACATATTCGTCGCTCTCAACACGCACGGTAATCTTTTGGTCTGCCAGCTTGGTGACTTCACCAACGGTGCCATTGACCCAGCGTTTGTCTTTGTCATTCTTTGAGAACATGACATGGGCACCGACTTTTAATTCCAAATCGAGCGGCGCGGGTAACTTCTCATTCTCTTTAGCAAAGCTGCCTTTTGCTGCACCATCATAATTGTGTGAAGGTGTGCTGAGGGCATCTAGTTTATTGAGGTTGTTATAATCTGCTACTCTGTTGGTGGTGGTTAGAATGATGGCATCAGAGGCTTCTGCATCGGGTTTGCAGTGATGCGCATTGAACCAGTTGAGCATTTTGGGGGTGAGGGTGTTTTCACGCAAATGGTTCAAAAAGCGAATGAAGGCATCATCGGATTGTCTGAAAATCTGGGTCAGTTCTAAAAATTGAAAATGGATGTTGGCGAAGCTTTTTGCTTCGAAGAAATAGGGCGAGGAATAATAGGAATGAAATGCCTCTTTCTCGTGATGCGTCAAAACGGGCGGCAGCTGATATAAGTCACCAATTAAACAAAGCTGCACGCCTCCAAGCGGGTGCCCAGAATCTTTGCCGTTAAGTGTGAGGAAGGTGCAAATGGCGTCCATCATATCGGCGCGCACCATCGAAATTTCATCAATAACTAGAATATCGACAGCCTTATAGAGCTTGCGCAAATCTTTACGCGCATGGCGCGGTGCATCAGGATCCATAAACCCTGGGCGAAACCCGAAAAAAGAATGAATCGTCTGCCCTTTAACATTAATCGCCGCAACCCCTGTGGGCGCAACAACAGCAATATTTTTTTCAGTATTATTTCTAAAATAATCGAGAAAAGTGGATTTTCCTGTCCCCGCCTTGCCAGTCAGAAATACATGTGCATCAGAATGTTCCAACAGCTCATAGGCGTTTTTATATTCATCCGTGAAAGTGATGTTCTGTGGGCTGTTATCCATCTTCAAGCTGCAATAAAAGTGCGGTGCCAGCGATGAGAGCCATGACGGGTGGCGTCCAGCTTGCAAGCATAACTGGAAGCCCGCCTGAATAGCCAAATGCATGAAAAATATTGAGCAAGAAATTCATCATGAACCCAACCGCAACACCGCTAATGATGAGCACACTCACGCCACCTCTGCGATGCTGCCGCAGTGAGAAAATAGCTGCGACAAGTACCATGCCTGCGAGCAGCAAGGGTGACGCGAACATCGCATGCCAATGGACTTTGTGACGCAGCGCTGAGAAGCCTGCATTTTCCAACGTGTTGATGAACCCAGTCAGCTGCCAAAAAGATAAGGTGGAGGGATCAGCAAAGCTATCTTGAATTTGCGAGAGATTCAAATCTGTCGCTAGTGTGTAGCGCGATTGTGTCGAAGGCGCGCCTCCCACTCTGGTGAGCGCAATATTTTCCAGTTGCCATAAGCCATCACGCAGATAGCCTCGTTCTGCGTCAATGCGCCCGATAAACTGATTGTCCATATCATAGCTAAACACAGTCACTTCTTGCAACACCATCTCACCTTCATGGCTGATGCGTGAGGCATGTAAAATATACTCCCGCATTTGGCTGCCGAAAATTTCAGTAATCCCGGAACTTTCATTGCTTTGGCGTAGCCACAAACCCGATGAAGAGACGGTCAATTGACTGGATTTTCCTGCAATATAGCGGTCTTCTAGCATTTCATAACGCGCGGTGAGGGCGGATGATACAGGGTTGAATACGAGCAGCACAAATATACCAATCAGGAATGCAAACGCACATAATGGGGTGAGAAATTGCCACACTGAAATGCCAGAGGCACGCGCAATAACGAGTTCTTGTGAGCGGGTGAGCTTAGTGAGCGTCATCATCGCGCCAATCAAAATGCCATAAGGCAAGATTTCTTCCATCATGTTTGGGAGTTTGAGAAATGCCATTTCAACGACCGTTGTAAAACTGACATCTGCCTTGTTGGAAGTGCGACGAATCAGTTCGACAAAGTCAATCATACCAACCACGGATAACACCACACCAAGCGCTATCGCAACGGAGCTGAGGAAATGTTTGCCGATATACCATGAGAAAGTAAGAGGGAATTTCATATTCATACGCTCCCTGATGCAGCGGGGATGTCCTGCTGATTTCTTGGCGTCATGGCGCGTTCTTTGATCAGGATGGTGAAGCATAGCGCAATCACACCAAGCGACAAAAGATAGATGGCGGGTACAAGTTCGGGCTGTTTTACCATCGCATTGGCCACGCCAAACATCGCAATGACAAACATGATGGCGCTGAGTGATATTTTCGCAGTAAGCTTCCAACTGCTGCGACGATTAAATTCGCTTTTAAGCAAAGCTGTCGCGGCGAGCAACCCTAGTGCGAGTGATACGAGCGGCCATGTCAGGCGTTGATGGGCTTGCGCGAGCAATGCGTTCTTTTTTCCTGAGTCAGTATGATTGGCTGGGTCGAAGAGTTCATGAATCAAATATTCATCTTCCCCTTTTTTGCGTTTGCCTGCCCGATTGGTGTAGAAGCTTAAATCCAAACCATAGCTATCAAAATGCAACCAACTCATTTGCCCCTTCGCATTGCGTTCTTGTCGCAAGCCTTTCGTCAACTGAAAGCGCGGCCCTTTGGAGGTTTGAATAAGTTTTCCCTCATCTGCCATCATGGTGGTGTTCATGCCTTTGAGGCGATTATCATGTACCAATATTCCCTTCATATTTCCTGCCTCATCACGCTCACGCACAAATACAGTTAATCCTGGAATTGGGCTATTAAACACTTCCTCTTGCAGTAACACAGAGGAATAATTATCACGCAAAAAATTCTGCGTTTCTTTAAACTGATGCTTGGCAATCGGCATAATATAGAAGGCAATAAGCGCAACCAACGCAGTGACGGTTACTCCCGTTAGTATGGCTGGGCGGGCAAGCTGTATACTGCTCAACCCTGATGCTTTAAGCACTACCAGCTCGCTATCAGAAGCGAGTTTTTGATAGGCAAACATCACCCCAATAAAGAGCGATACGGGCAGTACCACCATCAATAATGATGGCAAAAGCAACATCGCTAGATACATAAAATCACCAATCGACAACCCGCGATTGACGATAAAATCAATATAGCGAAGGGCCTGCGTCAACCAGATGATGCTCGTCAGGCACAGTGTGACGAGCAGCGTTGGCCAACCAATCAATTTTACCATATAGAGGTTGTATCGTTTGAACACTGTGCGTTATAGTCTCTCTATTAATTTCCCAACCCGTGCCAGCGCATGGGCGCCGACCATTCGGCGGATTAAAATTTGTATGATTTTAATCTTAAAACATTATTGAACACTACAGAAAGGTTCCCCATGACACCAGTATTTTCCGCCCTAGGCACCCAGAAAAAAGAAGCAGCCACCGCAGGCAAGGATGTTGCCAAAGCGTTTTTGGTCACTGACGCGAAGAAACTATCCGCATCAGCAAACGAACTCGATAAAATTGCAGCTGGGTTGATTAAGAAAGCCATCACGACAGGAAAATTCGAGGGTAAAAAGGGACAGGTACTTCATTTCGTGGCGCCAGAGGGCTGTGGTGCAGATCATATTTTAGTTGGCGGTTTGGGTGCAACAAAAGACATCACGACACTCACCTATGAAGAAATTGGTGGTGCATTCGTACAAAAATCTAATGCGCTGGGCGTCAAAATATTGGAAGTGCGTGTTGATGATGCAGCTGGCAAAAAGATTGATGCAGGCGAAGCGGAAGCGCATATCGGATTGGGCGCGGCGCTAAAATCCTATCGTTTCGACAAATATTTTACCAAGGAGGAGGCAAAAGACAAGCCAACCTTGGCGAAAATTAAGGTTCTTACGGTTGATGTAGCTAAAGCGCAAAAAGCCTACGGGCCGCTGGACGCGCTCTATCAAGGGTCGGTTCTTACGCGCAATGTCGTGACCGAGCCGGGCAACATTATTCACCCTGAGTCACTTGCGAACGTGTGTAAAGAGCTGTCAAAAGATGGCCTCAAAGTTGAGGTGCTCGGTGAAAAAGCAATGGAAAAACTTGGCATGGGCTCACTTCTCAGCGTGGGTGATGGTTCGCAGCGCGAATCACAGCTTGTGGTGATGCAGTGGAATGGCGGCAAAAAAGATGACAAGCCGCTTGCATTTATCGGCAAAGGTGTGACCTTCGATACAGGTGGTATCAGCATCAAGCCAGCTGGCGGTATGGAAGAAATGAAATGGGATATGGGTGGCTCAGGTACTGTCATTGGTCTCATGAAAACCTTAGCCCTCCGTAAAGCTAATGTAAATGTGGTTGGTGTTGTTGGCTTGGTTGAAAATATGCCAGATGGCAAGGCAACCCGCCCAGGTGATGTGGTGACGTCGATGTCGGGTCAAACCATTGAAGTGTTGAATACCGATGCTGAGGGTCGTCTTGTGCTCGCTGATGCCCTGTGGTACACGCAAGATCGCTTCAAACCCGAATTCATGATTGATCTCGCCACTCTTACAGGTGCAATTATCGTGTCACTCGGCAATGAACATGCAGGATTGTTCTCTAATGATGATAAAATCTCTGAGCGCCTTGTGAAGCTCGGCCAGACAACAGGTGAGAAGACATGGCGCTTCCCATTGAGCGATGCCTATAACAAGCAAATCGACTCCCCAATTGCAGATATGCAAAATATTGGAAATGCCAAAGGCGCGGGTTCTATCACCGCTGCACAGTTCCTTCAACGTTTTGTGAATGACACCCCGTGGGTGCATCTTGACATTGCAGGCACTGCATGGACCAAAGAAGACAAGCCAACCTGCTCAAAAGGTGCGACTGCCTTCGGTGTGAAACTGCTCAATGAATTTGTATCAAAACATTACGAAAAATAACGCATCTATAAGGAATAAAACCATGACTAAAATTACCCTAGCACTCACAAGCCTCCTCATCCTCACTGCCTGCGATATACCGTTCATTCCGTTTATTTAAAAAATATTTTAATATAGCGGTTATTTTCACTTGACTTGGGGCGGTCAAATGTGGATATTGCCAATTCGCTTTTTAAGCGAGTCATTCTTGACAGAGTGGCCCCTTCGTCTAGCGGTTAGGACGCGGCCCTTTCACGGCTGAAACACGAGTTCAATTCTCGTAGGGGTCACCATTTTACTCTTCTCATATCATCCCATAGCAGTAGAATCTACGCAGATTCGTGATCGTTCGTATCCAGAAATGTCCAATAGGGTTTTCATTTGCGGGTATCTATTTATCGCGTTTTAATCCTGATGTGTACTAGGCATGATTTTGGTGGTGGTGCAATATATCGCAATGCTGGTAATGACGAGTGTACATACCAAGACGGGACCTGCCGGGAGATCTGTGATCATGGCAATATAGATGCCCAATAAGACAGATAAAGCACCGCACAGAAACGCATTCCTCAGGGGGTGTTGTGCCTTGACTGCCGCTAATGCTGGTAACATTAAGCTAGCGAATACGACATAGACGCCTACCAACTGCACGGACGACGTAATGGCGAGCGCGAAGAGCATATAAAAACCTATGCCGCTTCGTAGGGTGGGCTTCCAGAACCATAATGTTAGGATGAGTGCGTAGATGGGCATATGTGTTCCTACATCCTGCCATGTGATAAAGAGCATCTGGCCTGAGAGCAAATGTTGAATCTCTTCGCCGCCATGAGGGTGATCGGCTAGCAATAAAATGGATAATGATGCCGCCAATATGAAACTGACACCAATAATTGCCTCTTGCTGCTCTGGTGCTGTTTTTTCAATTTTTCGAAAAAATAATGCAGCTAAAATGGCGCTGGTGAGTGCGACGCCCTGCAACATCCATGCGGTGGGCGCATGTAGAAATGTACTTGCTGCGACCAGCCCAAGCCCTGCAATTTGCGCTACGGCTAAGTCAATGAAGATAATGCCACGCCTCAGCACCTCAATGCCAAGCGGGGCATGGGTAAGCGCAATCATGAGCCCAGCAACTAAGGCTGGTGCTACAATCGTCATCATTTCACTACTTATCATCGACAGCTCCTTTTAAGAGGCTAATGGACTGATTAAACAGCGCAAACAAATCTCCACTCTTTGCATCGCCATCAATCGTGTATGGCAGTACTAAAGCGGGTGTTTTGGTCTTGCCAGAAAGCCACTCGCTGGCATCATCAGGCTCATAGGCTGTGCGTAAAATTGCATTGGCAGGTGTCGCGTTAAGTTGTTGAAGTAGTTTTCCCAAATGTGACGCTGTAGGGGGAATACCTGGTTTTGGCTCTAAAGATGCTACGGCTTCCATGCCCAACCAATCGAGCAAATAGCTGAGCGCACGGTGATGCACGACAATTTTTTTGCCTTTCAGGCTTTGTGCTTGTGTTTCCCACGTCGCTATCGCTTGCTGCCAACGTGCAGTAAAATTTTGCAAATTGCTGTGATATAGTGCTGCGTTAGGCGCATCAATGGTTGCAAGTCGTTTGGTAAGTTCGTTCGCTACAAGCACTATATTATGCGGATTAAGATGTACGTGCGGGTTTCCCTCTGGGTGAACATCTCCCATGCTGCGGTCTATTGTGACGGGCGTTTCCAATATAGGTACAAATTCTGAGGCCATCAGATAGCCAGCAGCCCCGGGCTGCACGTTCGCCCCTGCTTTTTGCAGCAAGAGTGGCAGCCAACCAGCCTCAAGCCCCGCGCCAGAACATAGCAAGAGGTCAGCATGGCGCGCTTTAGCAATCAAGCTTGGGCGAGCACGAATATGGTGAGGGTCTTGCTTGGCGTGAGTGGCTGCAAACGCTTTCACCGTATCGCCGCCAATTTCTTCTGCGAGCGCTGCCCATTCAGGTTCGCATGCAAAAATATTCACTTTTGCTTGTGCCATGAATGGGGCTGCACTGAGCAACCCCACCACGATTATACTAAGGAATTGTTTCATCAATTATCTTCCATTGCTTTATGTAGAAGAACGCGGTCAGGAGACCGCGCCTTCTCTCGCGAAGCGTTAGGCTCATTGCACAGGACAGGAGTCCGTAGCAGGAGCGATTAAAATTTATGCGCACCATGAGCACCAAGACTCATGATATATTGCAAGATAACCTGATCATCATCCTGTGAGTTTGTTAATTCCTCGCGGTTATATTGCACACGCACACGGCTAAATTCGCTGTTTGTCCAGTCTAGCATGGCTGCATAAGCGATAGGGTCATGTCCCTCAGAATCAAGAGCGCTACCGATGAGTCCTGTCGGCGTATCGGGTGCATCAAGCTGACTATAGCGCGCACCTACGCGCCACTGAGGCGCAAATTTATAGGCTGCTTGGGCATACCACCCGCTAGAGGAGTCATCAAAATTGACGACACCCGTGCCAGCATCAGTATCTTCATAAGTACCGTCTTCATCGCGCCAGAAATATTCCCCCTGAAGGATAACTTCTTGCTGACGTGCATTGCCTGTGGGCGCCCATGTGTAGCGCATGTCGGCAACATATAAATCGCTGTCGCCTGTGAATGTCACTGCATCTTCATTGCTTGCGCGACCACCCGAAGCTTCGCCTGAAAGCACAGAGGCACCTAAACGCCAGCTTTGGTTGCTACCGATATCATCGCCTATGCGAGCAAACGCCGTCCATGCGCCAATGCCTTCGCCATCACTACCACCAAGCGGGAAATCATCGCCACGGAACAAGCCGCCCCCAATTTCTGCATAGATGTCTGTAGGCAGCACATAGGAAACCTCTGCACCATCATCGTTGAAAGCGCCATCTAGGAACACGCGATAAGGCAGTGGGCGATCTGCAAAATCATCCGCATGGCTGTGATGTTCATTCAAATATCCTAGCGTCCAAAACGCACGACCTGCCTTGATGCTCATGCCACTCGGCAAGCCCATCCCGGGAAGTGTTTGAATGAAGGCTTCCTCAAGCTCGACCTCTGTTGAGCCTTCATGCTCCGCGATGGCTGCGGTGGTGCTACCGAAGAATTTATCATCCACATTGGCTGAAAAGTTCAACTCAGTATGGTCTACGGCAAAGCCTTCACGGCCACGCTCACCTTCTTCTCCCACGCCGAAACCAGCGACATCGCCTTCATCGGAAGAGTAGTTGCGATATTGCCCATTAAGAATCACACCAATGGATGGATTGAAGCTGTTATCCTTTACCGCGCGTCGTGCTGTGGCCGGCGTTGCGGGTGCGGGTGCTGCTGCGGTTGCTGATGTTTTTGCTTGGGTGCTCTCCACCTTGTTGAGTTTAGATTCAAGCTCGACAATGCGTCCCTCATAGGCTTGTTTCATGTTTTGAATCTCTGCACGCAGTGCATCAATGTCATTGGGTGATGCAGCGAATGCAGAATTGCTAGATAACAGGCCGATAAATGCGACAGACGTCGCGAGTGCAGTTTTTAACATAAGTGTATCTCCTAAATACGATATGGGATCGCGCTTGCGAAAATCACAAGGCGACATATAAAAATAATGATAAGTTAGTTTGGTAGCTTAGGAGAAAATAGGGGGCGCACGCGGCGCAGATACACGATAATGTTCCGACACTATTAATGTCAGTGCTGGCAAAACAGCTTTGAAAGCATAATGTTCTGGATGCTCAACTGTTGGCGCTTCATCACCATCGCTATATTTTACGTTTTCATGATGCAGATACACATCGCAGAGCCGATCATTATGCTCATGTTCCTCAAAGCCAAACTCCGCCATATGCAGAGAGGAAAACGCCTGCATAGCGAGAAAACTAAGGATTAAGAATATGCTTAATGTTCTGTTCATTTTATATCAGTTGTCGCGCATGGGTGAGTAAGATTTCGTATATAACACAGTTCACGCATTATACAAATTATTCTAAGGACAATACGTATTAATGTCTTTTAAGAAGATTGACTATTCGCAGTGCATGCCATACAAGGGCGGCACAATTCTTATGATGGCGCGAAGTGGTAACCACGTAAAGCCCTCATCTCATCCCCAAAAACTCTGCCTCCTTCGCGCGGTCTGCAGCGCAACGCCTCACCTTGTTTAGCAATGTGAGCAAAAGGAAATAGCATCATGACGACAACTAGTTTTTACGATCTTGGTCTCATAGAGCCACTGACACGAGTTCTTGCCGAAAATAACTACACCACACCAACCCCCATTCAGCTGAATGCCATACCTGCCCTGCTTGAGAACCAAGATTTGTTGGGTATTGCACAAACAGGAACGGGTAAAACGGCAGCTTTTTCACTCCCTATTTTACAGTTCTTGTCTGAGAATCACTGCAAACGCAAATCACGCACCACACGTGCATTAGTGCTGGCCCCTACCAGAGAATTGGCCATTCAAATTGCAGATAACTGCGAAATATATGGTAAATATCTGTCACTACGCCAAACCACCATTTACGGTGGAGTAGGGCAAAATCCACAAGTGAACGCGATGTCCAAAGGAGTCGATATGCTTATCGCAACTCCAGGGCGCTTGCTTGACCTAATGCAGCAAGGTCATGTGGATCTTAGCACGGTGTCACATCTGATTTTGGATGAAGCAGACCGCATGCTGGATATGGGATTCATTAACGATATCAAAAAGATTATCGCCAAGATTCCTAAGAAAAGACACACATTGCTTTTCTCTGCCACCATGCCCAGCTCTATTGGTAAACTTGCGAGCAGCTTGCTGCATAATCCGAAAACGGTTGAAGTGACACCTGCGGTGGTGACGGTCGAAAAGATTGATCAAAGCCTCTATAAAGTGGCGAGAAAAGATAAGCGTGCATTGCTCGTGAATTTACTTCAGGATGAAAATATTAACAAAGCAATCATCTTTAGCAAAACCAAACATGGTGCAAACCGTATTGTTCGCGAGCTTGAGTTTTCCGGTATTTCTAGCGCAGCTATTCATGGCAATAAGTCACAAAGCGCACGTCAAAAAGCGCTCGCCGCATTTAAAGACGGTGAAGTGAGAACGCTTGTTGCTACAGACATTGCAGCACGTGGGATTGATGTGGATAATATTAGTCATGTGATCAATTATGATCTGCCGTCTGAGCCAGAAAGCTATGTCCACCGCATTGGGCGTACTGCGCGCGCCGGAACGCAGGGAACTGCCATTTCGTTCTGTGATGAAACAGAAGCCAAAGAGCTGAAGGCTGTAGAAAGAGTCATTAAGTTCAAAATTGCATTAGTACAAACGCCAAAACTCGAAAAGATGGAACCTGTTCCTAAAGAAGTTAAAGTTCCTCAGGCTCCTAGTAAAAAGAAGAACAATAACCGTTCGAGAAATAATAAACCAAAAGTCGAAGGCGAAAACAGTGGACCAAGAACTCCTCGTAATCGCCGTAACAGAAGAAACTCAGCATAGTATTTTATGTAGGAGTTTCTTCTTCAGGCTGTTACGATGTAGCTGCGTAATCTTTTAAACAATATCATAGGTGGACATAATGGGCGACAAAGGCAAAAAAGATCAGAAAAAAGAATCTAAGAAAGCGCCACTTCTTACTGCCAAAGAAAAGAAGCAGGCTAAAAAAGCAAAGAAGAATGCTTAGTTGCGCCTAATGTTCTGAAGCCTATCTTTTTTAAAATAGTAAAACCACGTCGTCACCCATACACCATGGTGTATGCTTGTGCATGATCGCCTCATAGGCGGGGCTGGTGAAAAAGCTCTGTAGCCAACGTGTGATGTGTGTGTAGTGCGATTGCTCGAACCAGCTTGAATCGACTAATGAAAATTGCCTGATATGGGGGAAGAGGGCGATATCCTCTGCGCGCAGTTCGTCGCCTGATAGGAATGTACTGTCCGCAAGTCGTTGTTCCATTTCATTTAATAATTCGGTGCCGCAGGCATCACGATAGTCTTCTTGAGATGCGTCAGGATAGCGGTCATGATATTTATAGCGATGTAATGCTGTGGAAAAAACGGTGTCGCATTGTATGATGAGGGGGGAGCTAATTTCCTGCCCAAATGCATGGGCAATGATCTCGAGGCTTTCATCAATAACGCGACCATCGGGCAGCACGAGCACGGGCACAGTTCCTTTGGGTGAGACATCTAGCAATGTTTGAGGTTTGTTCTTTAGATGCACTTCACGGAGTTCACACTGAACACCCTTCAGCGCCAACGCATAGCGCGCACGCATGGCCCAAGGGCAGCGTCGAAAGCTATAGAGAATGGGGTGCTGTTTCATAGAGACATATACTTATTTAGTTAGAGTCTGACTAGCAACAGTATGCACTAATGTATCTGGCGATACAGTGCTTTTTATATTTTCTGTTAGTATGTCGCGGTAATCATGGGTGCGCTGATGTGCTTTTGCATATTCTGCCGCTTCTGTGACAACACGGCGTGCAATGGCAGGGCCTAACTCACTAGCGCCATATTCAGGGTGCCACTGTACGCCTAACATAAACTGATTGCCATAGCATCCCTCCGGGTCGGCTTCAATTGCCTCGATAAGTTTCGAGCCATCAGGTTTGGTATCATCAGCCACGGCGCATGCACGAAGCCCGTTCCCCAGCTTATTGACAGCTTGATGGTGAAAAGAATTCTCTTCAAAGCGCAGGGGATCATCATCAGGAATGTAAAAGCATTGAGCGCTGGGTATTGATGCCCCAATCTCTGCTAATGTAGTGTCTGCTATAAGAGAAATGGGGTGAACTGGTGAAAAAGAAGGGATGTCGAACTTCTTCTGATTGTGCTTGTCGTCAGCAATTATTTCAGGGATATGCTGTGTTAGTGTGCCTTCCAACAACACATTGAGCCGTTGCATGCCGCCACAAATACCAAGGATGGGCATTTTTTCATCAATGGCGTTTTGCATTAGTGCGTATTCATAGTTCGCACGGCTTTTGCCAGCGTCCGTCATCTCTTCACTTTTCGTGTGCGTGTTGTTCGTTTCAGAATAGTGCCTCGGGTCAATATCGTGCTTATTGCCCATAAAAGCGATAGCGTCTATTTTGTTAAAATCAGCATGTGCATCACGACTGCCATGATTGCCCAGAAAGACGGGCACACCGCCAGCGCTGCGAATCTGTGTCATCATCGCATGAATGGCAGGGTAGGGCTTGTCTTCTCCGCAGATACCGATGACAGGACGTTTTTGTTGTTTTTGTTCCATGCAGCCACCATAGCAGCTATGCCGGGCTCTGCTGTGAAGATTGAATGAAATAACTACACAAAAAATTTGTTTGTTAAATACACTAGCATCTGTCCATGGTTTTGCTTAAGGTGCGACTATGCTCAAAGAATTTATGTTATCCCTCACTACCCCATGCTCGCCGAGCGCCAAAAAGCTTGGCTATCTGCGCGAAGCGATTGCTACATGGCAGCGTTATCAACGGTGCAAGGATGCGTGGCAGCCGCATTTGGAGCAGAGCAAAGCGTTTATATTAGATGCCACAAAAGAATGCTCGTTACACCGTACAGCACTTATTTTGGGTGCAGGGCAATGTGCGGATATTCCATTGGAAGAATTAACACGGACGTTTGAAAAAATACTGTTGGTTGATGTGGTGTTCCCTAAGAAAGTACGACAACGTGCCGCACAGCTAGGTGCCGAATGCGTGGAATGCGATATCACCGATATTGTTACGTTTCTTGCCACGACGAATAGTTCGCCCTTGCCCGTGCCCGTGCCACAGCATTTTTTGGAGGATGCTACGATAGATTTTGTGGTATCAGCAAATATCGCCTCGCAGCTGCCGTTACTGCCCCGGGCATGGCTCTCCAAGCATGGTGCCATATCAGAGGATGAACTCATGGACGTGTCCCAAGGACTGATTGGGGCGCACTTCTATTATCTCTCATTGTTTGAAGCGCAGATTGTATTGATGACGGACAGGCATTATCAAACGCGCAATAAAGAGGGCCTCGTTATTTCTGAAAAAAGTGCGCTCTATGGCGTGGCACTGCCCAAACACCATAAAACGCGTTGGGATTGGCACCTCGCCCCCGCGCCTGAGCTTCATCCCGAATATGACAGAGTGCATCAGGTTGTGGCGCAATCATGGAAAGCAGAGGGAGTGTCGTATGATGAAACTGCTGCGTAGAGTATTTGCATTCCCACTTCTCATAATATTGTTCTGTGGTTTGGCCTATGGCGGTGCACATCTGATGCACGCAGTGAAGCCAAGTTTATTGGACTATCAAAAAACGATTATT
Source organism: uncultured Rickettsiales bacterium (assembly GCA_937982385.1). Lineage (GTDB taxonomy): Bacteria > Pseudomonadota > Alphaproteobacteria > Rickettsiales > UBA998 > CALJMC01. The sequence goes on from CALJMC010000024.1 coordinate 19,233, forward strand.
GTTTCAGGCGAAGCACGTAAAATATATCTTGTGAATTTGGGCTGGCATAGTGACATTGTTGTAAGACTATCCGATATTCCATTTAGCGTCCTGCCAGAGAAAAAATATTTTTCGGATAATGAGTATCTGGCAATAGGGTGGGGAGACGCTGCCTTTTACCCCGCTACAGAAATGCCACCAGAATTCATCTTAAAAACACTGTTCTCGCCCACCGAAACGGTTATGCATCTCGCGGGATTTGTGGGCACACCGAAGGAGACCTTTGCGTTTACGAATGTGACAGCGTTGCATGTGAGTAAGGTTGGGTTCGATAAAATGTTGCAACAGATCTCTGATACAATTGTACGAGATAATGCAAGGGCAGCGGCGCCTCTCAGAGAAGGTCTGTATGGAAAAAGCTACTTTTTTGCAGGAAATGGCTCGTATCATGCATTGAATAACTGTAACCATTGGACCGCTCGTATGTTAGCATCTGCCGATATACCGTTTAATGAAATGTCAGCACTTAGTGCGCAGTCTGTCATGTGGCAGGCAAAAAAATATGGAAGTGAAGAATGAATTTCATTCGTAAAATATTGGGACTCACACTTATTCTCGGCGCGATTACAGCGTTCGTGATGGGCATGTTGTTTGCCTCGCACGAGATGAAGCCAAAGCGTTCTGATTATCAAAAAACGGTGGCGGAATCGGGTGCAGTCAAAAAAATATTCCTTGTAAATAATGGGTGGCATACCGACATTGTACTCAAAATGGATGATATTTCCAAACGGGTGTTGCCGGAGAAGCGTCTCTTCCGCGACAAAGAATTTGTGGTTGTTGGTTGGGGTGATGCAGGATTCTATCAGGCAAAAGAAATAACCACCAAACTTGCTGCAGAAGCATTGCTCAGGCCTTCAGAAACCGTGGTGCATATGGTGGGGCTAGATAAAACACCTGCAGAATCATTTCCTGACTTAGAGGTAATAGCAGTGCCTGTGTCAGAGCGGGGGTTCGATAAGATGATGAATAAGCTGTCACAGTCAGTGAAGCGCTACAGCACGCTATCGGCCAAACCGCTCAGAGATGGACTGGAAGAAAACAGCCATTTTCTGCGCGGGATGGGGAAATATCATTTTTTTAACACGTGCAACCATTGGACTGCACGGTTGTTGAAAGCCGCCGAATTGCCTTTCAATGTGACCACAGCCTTTACCGCAAAGAATGTGATGTGGCAGGCCCGCCGCTATGGTGACGATGCTGAAGACTCCGCTATCGATGCATCAATGGCTATCGTTGAGGAGCAGTTGAATCTGTTTGTTGATGAGTACGCTCAGTAAATAATTCATCAGGGTTTTTGCCTGTTTTTTCAGCCCATTGTGATTTTTCTTCAAGCACTGTTTTTTCAGCTTCAAGCACTTTATTCTGTGATTCTAGTTTTTCTTGCTCCTGTTGTGCCGCATGTTCTGCGCGCGGGCCATCGCCCGCTTTTCTTTCGCCATAAGCTGAACCACCAATCACTGCGGCAGCAAAAGTTAAAATACCAGTATAAAAACGAGTTTTGGAACCTTTAGCTAGCTCTTTTACAAATGCTTTGCGCTGATTTTCTGGTAAAGCTTCCCTTTCTTTATAAAGATCATTAGCAATAAGATTTGCTCCTAAAAGACCTGCCAGTCCTCCTAGTCCACCACCTAATGCTCCGCCGACAAGGCGCCTCAGGAAGCCTACTTCTACATCATCATTATTAGCCATATTCTCTACTTTCTATTACGTAACGTTAACTTGAGCATAGCAGACATATGTGACAGTTTAATGAAGGATAACGGTGTTTTCTGTAACGATTCTGGGATATTATACGAATGAGTTGGTATGAAATGGATTTTGATAGCATTAATGAGTTTAAGTTTTTCTGCACATGCAGGGGAAGAGGTGTCAGTGTCTGATTATCAAGATGCGATTAAATCGCTTAATGCGCTGCAATATCGTGTGACGCAAGAGAATGGAACTGAAACGCCATTTAATAATAAATATTGGGATAATAAGGCGGAGGGCATCTATGTCGATGTCATATCGGGAAAACCGCTTTTTTCTTCCATTGATAAGTTCGATTCGGGCACAGGGTGGCCTAGCTTTAGCAAACCGATTGATGCGAGTGAGATTGTTTCAAAGACGGATAGTACTCATGGTATGGAACGCACTGAAGTACGTTCAGATTCTGCCGATGCACATTTGGGGCATATCTTTAATGACGGACCGCCAGAGACGGGCGGGGTGCGCTATTGCATCAATTCAGCGTCCCTACGTTTTGTACCGAAAGAAGATTTGGAGAAGGAAGGCTATGCTAACTATATTAATTTATTCACTACGGTTGAGCAACAACCTCTTGCAGCTACACAGACATTTCACAAAGCCATCCTTGCAGGTGGCTGTTTCTGGGGCGTGGAAGAGCTGATACGTCAAGAAAAAGGCGTGATCGATGTGAAGGTCGGCTATACAGGCGGTACAGTCAAAGACCCTACCTATAAAGACATCACGACTGGCAGATCAGGTCATGCTGAGAGTGTTCATGTGACCTATAACCCAGAGGTTATTTCTTATGAAGCATTGTTAAAATTCTTCTTCACCATTCATGACCCCACAACCCTCAATCAACAAGGAAATGACCGAGGCACGCAATATCGCTCCGCGATTTTTGTACAGTCTGATGAGGAACGTAAAATTGCGAAGCAGGTGATTGATGCTGCGAATGCGTCGGACAACTGGCGCAACCCTATTGTCACCGAAATCCGTGATGCGGGTGTGTTTTATGATGCGGAAGAATATCATCAAGACTATCTACAGAAAAACCCGAATGGCTATACCTGCCATTCTGTGCGCGAAGAATGGAAGTTTTAGCTGTGAGTGACATTGTCATGAAATCGTAACATTTATATTGTATGCTAGTTTGAACCTCTGGAGGACTGAACCTCTGGAGGGTATTATTATGACTGATACAACTGCTTTTGATGCGCTGCCTTCAAATGAACGTAATGCAATAGATCATTGGATACGAAAAAATTATGAAGAGGCTGACCTAGCTAACCACTTGACTGGTGCAGCACCGATTCGTTCTGATATTAGCAAGCCTGAAGTAATGGCAAATCTCAGAGAAGGGCACGCAAATAACTTTAATAACCCAGATAAATCTAATATTAAAGAAACGATTATGGGCGAATATGAGGCGCATTTAGCGCAAATTGCGCAGCAACAAGATTCAACAAAGATAGAAGGTTTGGGGTTTGGTTCTCAAGGAGTTGCACCCGAGAAAGAGTCTGGCATTAATCGCTAATTCTTTCTGGTGTAGGTTTTGCTACACGATCTGCAACAAAACCTACGTAAGAAAACTAGTCCGTCGCTCTAGCTACACATTCTTCTTCTTTAGGAAGAAGGCTCTCGAGACCCGAGTTTTGAAGGTCGCGATAAAATTGATTTGCAGAAGGTTTGATAGAGGTTGTGCCTTCTTGTGGCTTCATTACAAGTTCATCTGTCATGACGGTTGCTCCGAGATATTAATAACTGCCAATTAGCAGTTGTCACAGTGTATCAAAAAAAGAGAGTAAACGCAAAATCTTAAACAGAAACTTGTTGTGCGCCGCACCATCATGTTCGGTTATGAGTCAATTTCGCTGCAGCGCACAAATTACCTTAAGCGGCTTTTTTCTTAGGTTCTACACCATAATTGATGATGAGCTCTTCAGCAATTTGCACTGCATTGAGAGCGGCACCTTTACGTAGATTATCAGACACACACCAGAGCGCCAAACCGTTTGGTACGCTCGTATCAGCGCGTAGGCGTGAGATATATGTCGCATCTTCACCCACACATTCCATCGGAGTGATATAGCCACCATCTTCTTGGCGATCCATCACGACAATGCCATCAGCAGCTTCCAAAGCCTCATAGGCTTCATCGACAGAAAGCGCGTTTTCAAACTCAACATTAATTGATTCTGCATGCCCAACAAACACAGGTACGCGCACGCAGGTTGCGGCAACTTCAATGGAGGAATCGAGCATTTTCTTGGTCTCGTTAATCATCTTCCATTCTTCTTTAGTCGAGCCATCTTCCATGAAATCATCAATATGCGGAATCACGTTAAACGCGATGCGTTTGGTGAACACTTCAGGCTCTTTAGGATTGTTCACATAGATAGATTTGGTTTGGTCGTACAGCTCGTCCATCGCCGCTTTGCCTGCGCCACCAACTGACTGATAGGTGCTCACCACGATGCGCTTAATCTTTGCGATGTCATGCAATGGTTTTAGTGCTACCAGCATCTGAATGGTTGAGCAGTTTGGGTTGGCAATGATATTGCGCTTAGCATAGTCCTTGAGCGCCTCAGGGTTCACCTCTGGCACAACAAGCGGCACATCTTCGTCCATACGGAAGTGCGATGTATTATCAATCACGATGCAGCCTTGTTTTGCGGCTATCGGTGCAAACTTTGCCGAGACTGATCCGCCCGGTGAGAAGAGCGCGATATCGGTATCCGAGAAATCATACTCATCGAGTGATTGGCATTTGAGAATGGTCTTGTCGCCAAAGCTCACTTCTTTGCCTTTAGATCCGCTGGATGCCAAGGCCACCACTTCACCCACAGGGAAGTTGCGTTCCGCCAATATGCCTAAAATTTCTTGCCCTACATTTCCAGTCGCGCCAACAACGGCTATTTTATATCCCATTTTTATTCTCTCTTTATGTTCAGTCATTTTAACATGGCGGCCTAGCTAAGCCTTGTGACTACAAGGCCGCCGACCGTTCGGCGGATTAAAATTTGTATGATTTTAATCTCAAATAAATATATGTCCCTATGCTGCAACGCCGTGCGCTGCTTTTAGTTTTTCTAGCGATGCGATAACGGCATCACCCATTTCGTCTGTGCCAACTAAAGTCGAGCCACCTTCTGCGATGTCACCTGTGCGGATATTTTGCGCTAGCACATCATTCACTGCGGCTTCGAGCAAGTCCGCTTCAGCCCCCATATTGAATGAATAGCGAAGCATCATCGCTACTGACAGAATAGTCGCCAGTGGGTTTGCTTTGTCTTCACCTGCGATGTCTGGCGCTGATCCGTGTACTGGTTCGTAGAGTGATGCACGTTTGCCGTCTTTCTCTTCGCCTAGTGATGCAGATGGAAGCATGCCGAGCGAGCCTGTAAGCATTGCGGCGCAGTCGGACAAAATGTCACCAAACATATTCGTCGTCACCATCACATCAAACTGACCAGGGTTGCGAACGAGCTGCATGGCTGCATTATCAACATACATGTGGGAAAGCTCGATAGATGGGAACTCTTTCGCCACCACTTCTACTTCTTCACGCCACATTTCTGTCGCTTCCAATACGTTGGCTTTATCCACTGAGCAGAGGCGTCCACCGCGCTTGGCAGCAAGGTCGAACGCCACGCGAGCAATGCGATGCACTTCAGGTGCTGAATATACCAATGTGTTGCGCCCCACGCGCACGCCATCTTCCATCGCCACGCCACGGGGCTGACCAAAATAGATCCCGCCTGTGAGCTCGCGTACAATCATCACATCCAAACCAGCAATGATGTTGCGTTTGAGCGTCGATGCATCAGCCAATGCTTCAAAACAAATAGCAGGGCGCAAATTGGCAAACAAGCCAAGCTCTTTGCGAATGCCGAGCAATCCCTTCTCTGGGCGCACAGCGATGTCGAGCGCTTCCCATTCAGGGCCACCCACCGCACCGAGCAACACAGCATCTGCCTTGTGGGCCTTGTCGAGCGTTTCTTGTGGAAGGGGCGAGCCAGTCTCATCATATGCTGCGCCACCAATGAGCGCCACATCTGTGGTGAAACTCACCTCTGAATTGTCAGAAAACCACGCCATCACCTTGCCAGCTTCTGCAATCACCTCAGGGCCAATACCATCACCAGGTAATAAAAGAATATGTTTATTGCTCATCACTATGCCTTACTCTATCTTATAGGTTCAATTCGGGCGCGGAATATAGCGCCATAAAGCCTTATGGTCAATAGAGTTAAGAAGCGATAATCGTGGTGTAGTACAAGCTATCTTTTGTAGTGACCGCGATGTGTGTCGAAAACTTCCAGAACTTTCCCAAGGAATGATACAAAACGGCACTGTATGTTGAAAGGAATGAAATAGAGAATGATTGCAGGATAGAGTAGGTGATTAATGTCACCATTCATGCGTAGCATGATGCCATAAACAAGAAAAAGAATGAGAGAAAATACCAGCATATTTCGTGCTGCCTTCCAATAAATGATTTGAATGCGGTGCATTTCCATTGCATGCTTATGTTGCCATATGCACCGTCCAAACTGAAGTAAGGTTACGAAAATGAGAGCAAGATAGTGTTGTGCTAAAAAAAATATTTTCACTGCCGCAATTTCTATCACGAAAATTAAGATGCCTAATAGTGACGTATTTTGAGGGCAGTCTATCGCGTAACGCGTGGTGGGAGTTTTATATTGACTGGCTTTGCATTGTTCTCCTATAGAGGTATAAAATAACTCTGCTTGCTCATTCACGGTTGCTAATACAGGAAATATTCCTGTGATATAAAGAAAAGATAAAACATATATTATAAATAAGGGAAAGAAAGAAGCGCACCCTGACAAAAACATAAAAATCAATCGTTGTACGGGAGAGGGTGGTTTTTTGTAACTAGGTACACCATATGATTCTTTGATACGCTTTTCGCGAGGTAGTAGATAAAAATACACTATTGGAAAATAAAAGAGCGCTGCAGCTAGCGTTGCGCACCAAATGCTCCACAAAAATTCATTCAATTGCCATTGCTCATTATATGCTAATAGCATTGTCATTAGAATGAAGCCGGCATTTTGCAAAGTGGGGTTTTTGTAAAAAGCTTGTTTTGTGGACAATTGCAAGGTGGCAACCTACTATATACACTAATGTTTCGTTAGAAACGAGTATATCCTAAATGATGCTATTTGGCTAGTGGCGGTGATAGGAGTGCAAAGAGAGAAACCTATGAATAATCTGTTAGATAAAATAAGTGGTTATGCGTTGGCGGATGAGACGGAAGCGGTGGCGCATCTGCTGAGTGAATTGGGTGATGTTGAGGCGGCATATCCTAGCATTTATGCAGAGGCGAGAGCGTCCGTTGAGCGCTTGCGTAAAGAGGGGCTGGGGCTGTCTGTTGAGGCGTTCTTGCAGGAATATGGATTGTCGAGCAAAGAGGGCGTGTCAGTGATGTGCTTGGCGGAGGCGCTGCTGCGTATTCCAGACCGTAAAACTGCTGACAAACTGATTGATTCCACCTTTGACGGCGCGAATTGGAATGATCATTTGGGCAAAAGCTCGTCCTTCTTTGTGAATGCGTCCAGTTGGGGGTTGCTGCTGACAGGCAAAGCGCTGGATTATGGCGTGAGTGATGATGGTGAGCCTGAGGGCGTGTTTGGCAAGCTAGTGCATGGGGTGTCGGAGCCTGTCGTGCGTAGCTCGCTCAAAGCCGCGATGAAGATTGTCGCTTCACAATTTGTGATGGGTGAGGACACTAAAGAGGCGCTTAAAAAGGCAAAATCATTTGAGAAGCAGGGCTATATGTTCTCCTATGATATGCTGGGTGAGGGTGCGCGGTCTGCCGCTCAGGCGGAGCGATATTATGCCTCTTATAAAAAAGCAATTGAGGACGTGGCGAAATCTGCCAAGTCGGGAGGGCATCTCTTCGAAATGCCGAGTGTATCAATTAAGCTGACGGCACTGCATCCGCGTTATGAGATGGCGCAAAATGAGCGGGTGATGACCGAGCTTCTGCCAAAAGTGCGTGAGTTGGTGCTGCTAGCGAAGAGCAAAAACATTGCCGTATCCATTGATGCGGAGGAGGCGAGCCGCCTCGATATTGAGCTGGAACTCTATGCGGCACTCTTTCAAGATGAGGCGCTTGCCGATTATGAAGGGCTAGGCTTTGTGTTACAGGCCTATCAAAAACGCGCGATTCATGTGATTGACTTCTTGGGCGACCTATCACGCAAAACGGGCAAGCGTATGCCAGTGCGTTTGGTAAAAGGCGCCTATTGGGATACCGAAATTAAGATGGCGCAAGTGGAGGGGCTGGAGGGTTATCCCGTCTTCACCACTAAGGCGCATTCGGATGTGGCATATCTTGCATGCGCGAAGAAAATGCTGGATAAACCAGAGCAATTCTATCCACAATTTGCGACCCATAATGCGCTGACTATTGCTGCAGTGCGTCATATGGCGAAGGGCGCGGGGGGTGAGCAGCCTTACGAGTTCCAGCGTCTGCATGGCATGGGCGAAAAGCTCTATGAATCTGTGGTGGACGCTGCACCGTGCCGTATTTATGCACCCATTGGAGAGCATAAAGATTTGCTGGCCTATCTCATACGTCGCTTGTTGGAGAATGGTGCGAACAGCTCGTTCGTGCATGTGATGATGGATAAGAATGTGTCGATAGATAAAGTGCTACGCGACCCGATTGCAGAGTCTAGAAAATCAGATGCTTCCATGTTGAAGCTGCCGAAAAATCTCTATGGCAATCATCGTGTAAATTCGATGGGATTTGATACGGGCTATCGCACTCAGCTTGCACAGTTGGAAGCGGGCCGCACACAGTGGAATGCCGATTCTTGGAAGCAACCAAGACCTACATCCATTGCTGCGCTTGATGGCATGATGGCGACTGCCAAAACCGCTCAAACTGCGTGGGATAAACGCCCAGTTGCAGAGCGTAGAGCGATTTTGGAAAATGCAGCAGATGCGATGGAGAACGCCAGCGCAGAACTGATGACACTACTCGCACATGAAGCAGGAAAAACCATCGGTGATGCCATTGCTGAAGTGCGTGAGGCGGTGGACTTTCTGCGTTATTATGGCGCGAAAGCTACCGAGCTATTTCACCCGCAGAATCTCGATGGTCCAACGGGTGAGCAGAATATTTATCAACTGCAAGGGCGCGGTGTGTTTGTGTGCGTCAGTCCGTGGAATTTCCCGTTTGCCATCTTCATGGGGCAGGTTGCTGCCGCATTGGTGGCAGGCAATGGAGTGATGGCGAAACCAGCCGAACAAACCCCTAAAATTGCTCTACGCGCAGTGGAGATGCTGCATGAGGCGGACATCCCAGAAGAACTGCTGCAACTCGTATTTGGCGATGGTGCGAATGTCGGTGCGGCATTGGTTGCGCATCCCGATGTGGCAGGGGTTGCCTTTACGGGGTCTACCAACACAGCGCGCCATATCAACCGCGCATTGGCGGCCAAAGACGGTGCGATTGTCCCGCTGATTGCCGAGACAGGCGGACAAAACTGCATGATGGTCGGCTCGTCTGCGCTACTAGAACAAGCGGTGGATGACATTGTGTATTCCGCTTTTGGTAGTGCAGGGCAGCGTTGTTCGGCATTGCGCGTGCTCTATGTCCATGAGGCGATTGCCGATAATCTCATAACCCTCATAAAAGGTGCGATGGATGAGCTGAAGCTCGGAAATCCCTATGATGTCAGCACCGATATAGGCCCAGTGATTGACCAAGGCGCCTATGATATGCTGCAAAATCATGCGAGCAAGCTTGATACCGCAGACTGGGCGCAAAAGCTGCACCGTTGCCACCCATCCAAAGACGTACCGCTTTTGTTTGAGCCAAGGCTCTATGAAATTGATGATATTAATCGTCTTCAAGGGGAAGTGTTTGGACCAATCCTGCATGTCATCCGCTATAAAGGCACAGAAGAATATCAAGTGATAGATAAAATTAACAGCACAGGCTATGGGCTGACCTTCGGCATCCATACCCGCATCCCTGATTTCTACGAAAAAGTGGTCGAGGGCGCCCATGTCGGCAATGCCTATATCAACCGCTCCATGACAGGCGCCGTCGTAGGCGTACAACCCTTCGGCGGTGAAGGACTCTCAGGCACTGGCCCTAAAGCAGGTGGGCCGTATTACCTCTTACGCTTTGCCTCTGAGAAGGTGATATCCACCAACACGGCAGCGATTGGTGGAAATATTGAGTTGTTGAGTGGGTAGCCTCTTTAGAACGCCTTTATGAAGCGCATGCTGCAGCCTATATCGGGGTTATCGAGTTGATAATCACCAGTAAAGTCTGTGTCGTTCGCCGAGGTCGTGCAGTTGGCAACGCTGGCAGAGCCATCAATGGTTATGTTGCCTTGTGCAGGCTTGCCATCATCTATTTTCTTATCAATATTCCATGCTTCTTCAGGTGCGAAATAAGGGCAGCGTGAGTAGTGCGTGTTAAAGCTACATGCTTCGCCAAGAATTAAATTATTTCCAAAGTTCAAGTGGAATGGCCAGGTGAGTGACCCTGAGCTGTTGTCATGCGTCTCGACGGACCATGTGGCGCCGCTCAATTTGGATGCAGGGCTATTATCGTCAGGGTCGGTATTGCTACCTGAACCTGCTCCAGCCATGCCCGTGAATGTTCCATTAATAAGGCCTGCATTTGCAAGATGTTGCCAAAACATATATTCTTCAGAAAACTGAGCGGCAGAACCGCTATCGATGCTTCCATCCCCATTTCCATCACATGTTTCTGTGCTTGTACCCGCTGTGGTTGGGCAATTTGATGCGCTGCTGCTTGGGTATTCCCAGAATGCGCCTGCATTTTTAAGGTCGCCTGGCAGCCCTAAATATTTATCCCTAAAGGTATTGATAGCTGTTTTATATTGCTGGAGTTCAGTGATGGCAGCGCGCAACTCAGCGGCACGAATCATCGAGCTTCCTGCGACGATGCCGCCAGCAATGAGTCCTATAATAACGAGTACGATAGAGAGTTCTAGAAGAGAGAAGCCTTTGTTACACATGTAATGTCCTTTTAAGACATATTATCAATGCCTTATCAGTGAAAAAGAGTATCGGGACATCGATC
>CALJMC010000025.1 GCA_937982385.1 uncultured Rickettsiales bacterium
GCACGGTTGGTGTTGGTGTCATTGAATTATTGCGTGATAATGCAGCGATAGTTGCGGCGCGTACTGGAACAGACATTATAGTTACTGCTGTGTCATCGCGCGATAAGTCACGTGACAGAGGTGTGAGCCTAGATGACATGGTGTGGCATGATGATGCACGCACACTCGCTGCTGCTGAGAATGTGGATGTGGTGCTTGAGCTGATTGGTGGCTCTGAAGGCATTGCGAAAGAAGTAGTGGAAATTGCGCTCACAGCAGGCAAGGATGTGGTGACGGCGAATAAAGCACTCATTGCGCATCATGGTGCTGCGCTTGGAAAGCTGGCTTTTGATAATGATGCCTCGCTCTTGTTTGAAGCGGCAGTGGCGGGTGGAATTCCTGTGATTAAGACCTTGCGTGAAGGGTTGGCTGCCAATGAAATCACTAGTGTCGCAGGTATTCTCAATGGTACGTGCAATTATATTCTGACTGAGATGGAGAAGACCGGTCGCGGTTTTGAAGATGTGCTACAAGAAGCGCAAGAAAAAGGCTACGCAGAGGCGGACCCCAGCTTTGATGTGGGTGGTATTGATGCAGCGCATAAGCTTGCCATTATTGCGAGTTTGGCGTTTGGCGTTGAGCCAACGATGGATGATTTATTTATCGAAGGCATTGAGCATATCACTTATGAAGATATTATGTTCGCACGTGATTTGGGCTATTCTGTGCGTCTCATTGGCATAACGAAACCCACCGATAAAGGTGTTGAGCGCCGTATGCATCCATGCTTGGTTCCAGCGGATTCTCCGCTTGGGCAAGTGGATGATGTGTTCAATGCAGTGCAGATTGTGGCGCACCCTGTGGACTCTATATTTCTAGAGGGTAGAGGCGCGGGCGCAGGCCCAACTGCATCCTCTGTGATGGCAGATGTGATGGATATTGCTCGCGGCGTGAATGTACCGATTTTCGGCATTGTCGATTCTTCATTGAATAATCGTGACTTTTCGTCTATGGATGACGTCGCTTCTCGTTATTATCTGCGACTTTGTGTTGAAGATAGGGCGGGGGTGATGGCGGCAATAACAAAAGAATTGGAGCATGCTGACATCTCAGTAGAGACGTTAGTTCAGCCACCACACGATAGGAATGAGGCAGCGCAAATAGTACTAACCACGCATGAAACAACAGAAAAGAAGATGCGTTTGGCGCTTGCCACATTGGCAAAATTGGATGCAGTAAAAGAAAAACCACAATTAATAAGGATAGAAAAATCATGAGTTCAGCGGTAGAGAAAACAGAATATTCCGAGAAACTAACTATGGATCGTAATTTTGCACTTGAAGCAGTGCGTGTGACCGAAGCGGCAGCTGTAGCCTGCGCACCATGGGTTGGTAAAGGCGAAGAAAAAGATGCAGACCAAGCAGCTGTAAACGCGATGCGTGATGCACTGAATGGCATGACTATTGACGGTACAGTCGTAATTGGTGAAGGCGAACGTGATAAAGCGCCGATGCTTTATATTGGTGAAAAAGTGGGAACGGGCCAAGGCCCTGCGATTGATATCGCACTTGATCCATTGGAATGCACAACGATTTGTGCGACAGCGGGTCCAAACTCATTGGCAGTGTTGGCAATGGCTGAAAAAGGTGGATTCCTTCATGCACCAGATGTGTATATGGATAAAATTGCTGTTGGTGGTGGATTGCCAGATGGTGTCGTTCTTTTGGAGAATAGTGTTGAGACCAACCTTAAATCACTCGCGAAAGCGAAAGATGTTGATGTGTCTGAGCTTATTGTTACCATTCTTGAGCGTGACCGTCATGAAGAAATGATTGCGAAAGTACGTGAAGCGGGCGCAAGCGTTCAGCTTATTGGTGATGGCGATGTGGCGAGCATAATTGCAACCTCACGCGGTCGTACACGCACAGATATGTATATGGGTATTGGTGGTGCACCTGAGGGTGTGTTGGCTGCTGCAGCGCTTCGTTGTATTGGTGGTCAGATGCAAGCACGCTTGTTGTTTGAAGATGATTCACAGCGCGAACGCGCAAGCCGTATGGGTGTTGAAGAACTCGATAAAGTATGCACAATGAATGATCTTGCGAGCGGCGATGTGATGTTCGCTGCAACAGGTGTGACGGATGGCGCAATGCTTGATGGTGTACGTCGTTGGAAGAATGGTGCCTATACGCATTCAATCCTGATGCGTTCAAAAACGGGTACGGTGCGTACGGTTCATGCTGAGCATAACTTTGTGCGCAAAACCTGGGTTTAATATTTGTTGGCTTTACAGCCGCACATGCTGTGCGTTGCTCCGCTACGCTTTCGCGGCTCATGGCTGACGTGAACATGCTGTTCACTTGTCCAGTAATCACTGTCATTCCTGCGTAAGCAGGAATCTATTGTAGGGAATCTTGCGATGGCAGAATTAGCTGAAAAACAAGATGCACTTCTCGGCGTAACTGCTGAAGCATCTGTAACAGACAGAATATGGCAGTTGCGGACGCATGATGAGCGGACGGTGGCGGCACTGCGTCAAAAGCTTGACATTTCCGATGTGCTGGCACGTATTATCGTGGGGCGTGGGATTGATGAGGAGTCGGCTGAGGCTTATCTTTCTCCCTCGCTGAAAGACTCGATGCCTGACCCGCTCCATTTGAAGGATATGGACAAAGCGGTGGCGCGTCTTGTAGCGGCAGTGAGTGCAAAAGAAAAAATCGGTATTTTCGGTGATTATGATGTGGATGGTGCAACGTCGTCTTCGCTTCTCATTCGTTATTTCTCTGCATTGGGCATTCAGACAGCGTGCCATATTCCTGACCGTGCGAAAGAGGGTTATGGCCCTAACTTGCCAGCGTTCTTGGGACTTCAGGAAAAAGGGTGTAATCTGATTATTACCGTCGATTGCGGCGCGGTGGCGTTTGATACGCTTGCTGCGGCCAAAGAGGCGGGGCTTGATGTGATTGTGCTCGATCATCATATCGGTGGTGCGCAACTGCCAGAGGCGGCGGCAGTGGTGAACCCTAACCGTTTGGATGAGGATTCTCCCTGTACTTACCTTGCGGCTGTTGGCGTGGTGTTCATGACGTTGGTGGCGCTGAGCCGTAGCTTGCGCGAAAATGGTTATTTCAAAACACAGCAAGTCAAAGAGCCGCCTATGATGGATTATTTGGACGCAGTGGCACTGGGAACAGTGTGTGATGTCGTACCCCTCAAAGGGGTGAATCGTGCATTTGTCGCGCAAGGGCTAAAAGTGATGGGCATGCGCAAGGCCGTTGGGATGCGTACACTGATGGATGTCTCTGGTGTCGATGAAGCGCCCTCAACCTATCATGCAGGATTTCAACTGGGACCACGCATTAATGCGGGCGGACGTGTCGGGCAGTCTTCGCTGGGCATGACGTTGCTTTCGACGCATGATGAGCAGCTAGCGCGCGATATTTCGCATAAGCTCGATGAATATAATGCCGAACGTAAAGTGATTGAACAGCTCGTGCAAGACCAAGCAATGGAGCAAGCCATTCAACAGCAGTTTGAAGGGCGTCGCGTGATTTTGGTGGCGGGCGAGGGCTGGCATGAGGGTGTGATTGGTATTGTCGCAGGGCGCATCAAAGAACATACAGGGCTGCCAACGGCGGTGCTTTCCATCGATGGCGAGGTGGCGAAGGCGTCTGCCCGCTCGGTGCCAGGGGTTGATTTGGGCGCGGCGGTGGTATCTGCACGCGAGGAAGAGATGCTCATTGCAGGCGGTGGGCATGCCATGGCTGCGGGGTTCTCCGTTGCCACGAACAGCATCAGCGAGTTGCATAGCTATTTTGAGAACCGATTGTCGGGTGCCATTTCGGATTATGAAGCAAGCAAACATCTCTCGATTGATGCGGTGGTATCAGCCTCTGCTCTTACGGCAGAACTCGCACATGAGATGTCAGGCGCCGCACCATACGGTATGGGCAACCCATCGCCACGTTTGGCAGTGTCGGGTGCGCGCATACGCAAACTTGATATTTTGAAAGAGCAGCATATCAAAGTCATGATTCAAAGTGATGAGGGTGGTACCTATATTAAGGCAATGGTTTTCCGTGCGATAGATACGCCTCTCGGTAATATGCTTATAGATGGTGCCAAAGGGCGTCTGATGAACCTGGCGGGTAGTCTCAAGCTCGACTATTGGCAAGGCAGAGAGTCCGTCACACTCCATATCGATGATGCTAGCTGGGCTTAGGTTATGTGTTAGTGTTTCGCAGATGGGGGACCAGTTCTTAATATCGCAATAGCTTCTTTGATAAAATAAAAAATCGCTACTATCATGCTGCATAGGCTCATGCCTAAAAAAGCTTGCGCCCACGGCGTCAATTGACTGAATTTGTTTAATATATCTTCTGCAATATTATATTCCATATAATCATTTATATAATGAACCGCCATGTATGACAAGTAGAAATGATACTTATAGTCTGTAGATTCATAGTGTTCAAAGGTGCATATATAATCTATGGTATCAACATTACAATTAACCAAAATACGGGACGCATTTGGTGCGCGTGTGCGAGTGCTCAGAGCGGAGCAAGGGTATTCTCAAGAGGCTTTTGCTGATGCTTGTGGTTTGCACCGTACTTATATTGGCGCTATTGAGCGTGGGGAGCGGAATGTCTCGATTGATAATATTGCCAAGATAGCACACGCGTTGAAGGTGGATATTAGTAGTCTTTTTTAACCGTGATGCTCTTATATACAAAAAAGGCGCCACCCGTGAGGGTAGCGCCTTTTTTTATTCTGTCAGAACAAGACTACTTCTTAACTTTTTTGTCTTTGCGTTCTTTCTTTTCTTTTTTAGGAGCTGCTTCAGCCTTAGCTGCTTTTTCAGCTTTCAGTGCCTTACGTGCTGCAACGCGCTCTGTCTTACCTTTGCCGCTCTCTTGTGCATCTGTTGCTGAGAAATCCATTTTCTCACGGATACGAGCTGCTTTACCGGTAAGGCCGCGTAAGTAATAAAGTTTTGCACGACGTACATCACCGCGACGAATGCGCTCGATGCTGTCGATACGTGGAGAATAAAGTGGGAAAACACGTTCTACACCTTCGCCATGGCTTGTTTTGCGAACGGTAAATGCAGATTGCAAGCCGCGATTTTTACGTGCAATACATACACCTTCGAATGCCTGAATACGTTCGTTGTTGCCCTCGACAATGCGAACGTTGACGCAAATAGTGTCTCCCGCTGCAAATTCGTCCAAGCGCTTGTCGCCTTTAAGTTGAATCACTTGTTCATGTTCAACTGTTTGTAATAGATTCGCCATGATGGTCTCCGTTATTCTTGTTTGCCGCTACTTTTGTATAGCTGCCATAAATCTTTTCGTCGCTCTTTTGTTGTGTGTTCCGCTTGCGCTTTACGCCACTTTGCTATGTCTCCGTGATGCCCGCTTTTCAGCACATCTGGCACTTTATAGTCTCCCCAAAAAGGCGGCTTAGTATAGTGAGGATATTCTAGGAGTAAAGCGCTATTTTCACCGAAGTCGAAACTTTCTTCATCTGTGGTATCGTGATTGCCCAAAACACTAGGTATATTGCGGAGTACAGCCTCCATAACCACCTGTGCAGCCACCTCTCCGCCGAACAAAATATAGTCACCAATGCTAATTTCACGTGGTTGGTAGTGATCGAGCACGCGTTGGTCGACGCCTTCGAAACGGGAGCATAGGAACGTGATGCCTGAATGAGCTGAAAGCTCTTTCGCGAGGGATTGCGTGAGGACGTCACCGCGGGGTGAGAGATTGACGAGAAGGTTGTTTGGTTGGGCTATGTGTGCAGCATCAATGGCACGTGCCGCAACATCAGGTTTCAGCACCATGCCTGCGCCGCCGCCATAGGGAGTGTCATCCACATCGTTATGTTTGCCGATGCCGTGGTCGCGCAGATTGATGGTGTTGCATTGCCATAGTCCGTCCGCCAGCGCACGACCCGCAAGAGATGCGCCGAGCGTTCCCGGAAATAGCTCTGGGAACAAGGTTATGAATGTGGTGTTGAATGTCATAGCTGAATCCTATAAACCTTTGACAACATACTGACAAGGAGAGATATGCTCACGATATATATAGATGGAGATGCTTGCCCCGTCAAAGCGGAGGCGACCAAGGTGGTGGAACGCCACGGATTGAAGATGTTTATTGTAAGTAATTCGGGGATGCGCCCGTCGCGGAACCCCAGCATTCAGATGATTGTGGTGGATGCGGGTGCGGATGTGGCGGATGATTGGATTGCCGAGCGCGCGGGCGATGGTGATATAGCAGTGACGGCAGATATATTGCTGGCGCAACGTTGCCTAGAGGCGGGTGCGGGCGTGCTGAACCCTAATGGCAAAGTATTTACGAATGATAATATTGGTGGCGCTGTGGCGGGGCGTGCGCTGAGTGCGCATTTGCGTGAGACGGGGCATACGACTTATAACCCTAGTTTTTCGAAACAAGATAAATCACGTTTCTTGCAAAGCTTAGAGCAGATGATTCAGGATATAAAGCGCAGATAGCTTAATGAAACTGTAACATATCTTTTACGCTTTTGTGCTATAACAATGATGAAAAGAATAACAAAAAGAAGAAAAATCTATGACAACACTTTCGCACGAACATGACCCTCTCAAGATTGCCACCGCACTTTCCGATAAATTATTGGCGACGATGGGAGATGAATTGGCGGATAAAATTCGTCATTATCGCGATGCATCATGGGCAGGTCAGAAGCCGAATATCGAAGCGATTTTGGAGAATATCCAGCCTGATGAACGTGAAGAGTTAGTGGTCGGGATTACACGTCTAGGGCAGCTTTATGACATGGCGTCACTGGTGGCGCGTGATAATGTGTTGCGTGATGGTGATGGGATATCGCTTGATCATTTCACCTCAGTGGATGAGGCGCTTGAAAACCTCAATAAGCCCGTATTTGAAGTGACGATGACAGCGCACCCAACCAATGTGAATGATATCAAAAGTATTAAGGCAATGCGTGAGATGGGTAAGGCATTGCATGAAAACCCTGATTCCCCAGAGCTTGATGCGCTTATTGCTCAATGGGCGAAGCAGCCGCTTATTCCGACAAAACTAGACGAAGACGGGCAGACAGTTCCTGGAGTGTTGAGCATTGCCAATGAAACTGAGATGACCCTGCATTATTTGAATAATATGTATGATGATTTGCCGCTGACCTATCAGCCCTTTGATGAGACGTTGGTAGAAAAAGCTGTACAAGACTCTGCAGAATATGATCCAGCTGATTTGAAATTGAAGATGCGTTATAGCTCATGGGGTTCATCGGGCGATAAGGATGGTAATAACAGCGTTACCTCCGAGACCACGCTCGAAGCGATTGCTATGCATAAGCTCGAAATTGTGAGCCGTTACCGTGAAGATTTGCTGGCATTAGCGAATACAGGGTTGGAGATACAAACGCAGAATGGTGATAACTGGTCGAATATTTTGTCTGATGCAGAGCAGGATATTAAGCAGACGCTAAAGGACATCCAACACGAGCTGCATGATACGAAAGATGGACAAGATAAATTCATGTCACCCGAGAGGTTTGATGAATTGACAGAGCGTCTCAGCGGTGTAACTCAGAAACTGA
>CALJMC010000026.1 GCA_937982385.1 uncultured Rickettsiales bacterium
ATATTGTCACCTATGACGGGGTGCTGATTACCCATCCGATTGACAATCATATTCTCAATGGTGTGCGCCGTCAAAATGTGATGCGCATCGCAGTCGAGCTGGGTATTTCGATTGAGGAGCGGCCCTTTACATTAGACGAAGCAACGTCCGCACGCGAGGCATTTTTGACCTCTGCCAACACAAATATTTTACCAGTAACCACCATTGATGATAGCTCTGTCGGCAATGGAAAACCGGGTGAGATTACGCTTCAACTATTAGCAGCGTATCGTGAGCATGTTACCGAGCAGACCGGGTTCATTGCTTAACGTTTTAAGCGCTAAATACGAACGCGTCATTCTGCATTTCACCGCCTTTGGGCAGTGCCATAGTGCAGCGCACTTCATTGCCTTTGCCGAGATATTCTAAATTGTCAAAGCTGAGTAGCCGCGCCAACGCGATGCCTCGCCCATTTGCTTGGGTCATGCGTGACGGGTCAATGGAGGTGAAGTCGCTATGGTCAAAACCTTCCCCTTCATCAATCACATGAATGACGATGTCTTTCTCTGTCTTTTGGTAATGGAGGCGTGCTGACTTGTTGCAATATTCTGGTAATGTCTGGCGTCGAGTGATTTCTGAAAGCCATGTGCCTTGTTGAATGAGCGTGTGTTTTTCTTCATGGGTGATGCCTAGATTGCCATGTTCTACTGCATTGACCATCACCTCATTTAATCCCAGCAATACCCGCTCAGGATCTGGGAATGCATTGGCAATGACGGGTGCGAGAAGCTGCACGTCTTCGAAGGTTTGAAAATGTAATGTTGCCTCAGACATCAAGCCCATGAGCTGTTGTGTGCCAGCCAATGCCTCACGCGCATTGGCGAGCACTGAATTTTCATGAATTGCTGAACGGACGATGCTGAGAAATACTTCTTTTTCATAAGGCTTGGTCAGGTAATAATAGGCTCCTGCATCGATGCCTTCTTTAATTTCCTTGTTGGTGGCCGCCGCCGTTTGCAAAATGACAGGCACATGTTCGTGGCGGGGGTGTTCGGTGAGCTTGGTCATGAAGGTGAGTCCGTCCATCTCAGGCATCATCCTATCAAGCACAATGGCATGTAGTTTCTTGCATGTGAGCATCACCTCAAGTGCTTCGACGCCATTGGTGGCGGTCAGTATATCATAGCCATCTTCTTCTAAATATTCACTGATGATATCCAGGTTAAATGCTTCATCATCAACTGCTAATATGCGGTAAGGTTCATCCTTCATGATGGTCTCCATTGTGAGTGTTGGGGGTGCGGGGGAGTGTAACGGTGATGCGTGCGCCACCTGATATATTATTGCTGGCAGTGATGGTGCCGCCATGCGCTTCAATAATTTCTTTGGTGATGGCAAGTCCCAGCCCTGTGCCGCCAGCGCCTGTATTGGTGCGGGTGCTTTGGGCGAATTTGCTAAAGATCGTGTCTAGTTCACCCTCAGGGATGCCAACACCTTCATCAGCAACAGACACAGAAAGTGCGGGCGCGCCATCAATATCGGCATCTTCATAGATGATCTGCATGGTATCATGCTCGCTCGAAAATTTAATGGCGTTGGAGAGAAGGTTTACCATCACCTGCATCATCTTTTCTTTGTCGCAGATGCAGTGCGTATCTTTGGTGTGGTGGAGGACATCAATCGTGAGGTTTTTGGCGTCAATAAGCGGCGCTATCTCACGTTCAGATAGTTCTGTGATGGTGTGTAATGCATAAGTTTTAAACAAGAATGTTTGTTTACCAGCTTCCAAAGCTGAAAGGTCGAGCAAGCCATTGAGCAGGGTTAAGAGTCGTGTGCCGCTGATATGGATGTTGGTGAAGTATTTCTCAATCTTTTCAGGCGGAGCGCCGTCATATTTATCAGCACCCATGCGCGAATAATTAATAATTGCATGCATCGGTGTGCGCAATTCATGGCTCATATTAGCGAGAAACTCTGATTTCGCGAAGTTGGCAGCTTCAGCTTCTTCCTTGGCAGCAATTAGGCTTTTGGTTTGATCCATAATAAGATCAGCTAATTCCTGATTTTCTACATGCACCATAAATGCCACCCCTTTATTCAACTTAAGGTTTTATATATAAAATAAAATAGTTTGAATTATAATAAAATAGTTCGAATTATTGGGGAGAATGTTTTGTTTTGAAACGCTTGGGGGATACGGCGAATGATGTGGCAGATGAGAGCGGTGCAGGCTGTTCAAGCAAATCAGCAGCAATGATGCGTGCGGCGAGTGGGCAGGAAATAACGCCGCGAGAGCCATGGGCGAGTGAGACATAGAGCCCGGGTGCAATTTTTCCAATAACAGGGTGACGGTCGCGGCTCATTGTGCGCAGTGCCGCACGTCCACCCCATGCGGTGGGGTCGAGTGATGCGCTGAGCGAGGAGGGTAGGATCGTTTGAGCTTTTGCGTGATTTTCTTCGTGATCATTGCTGGTTGTTGTCGCATTTTTTCCTAGATGGTCATAGGTCGCACCCAAGCAATGCATGCCGTTATGCGAGGGTGTCACATAACCAACGCTGCAGAGCACATGAGGAATATCTTGTGGAATATGTGTGTCCGGTACATAACTAATTTGTCCGCGGACTGTATGGAGTGGGATGTCTGAGGTTTGCGAAAAATATGCTGCATCATAGCCATTTGCGATGATAATATTCTTCGCGTGATAGAATGTGCCGCCCTCAGTTCCTAATTGCCACTCGCCTGCATGGTTTTCAAGGGTTAACGCATTTTCTTCGACGATAATATCGATGTTTGGGTGGCTGCTTAATGTGGTGCAAAAATCGACCACGCTTATCCACCCCCCTTCAGGATAAAAGAGACCTCCATGCTCGATTTCTGTGCTGTTCACTCCTAAGCGTGCGGCGATGTCTGATGGCGTAAGTGTTTGTGCAAGCTCTTCTGTGATGCCGAGCATGGAGGGTAGGTCAGTGAAATAGTCGGTTTGGCTTTCTTTGGGAGATTGAATGACACCGCAAACATCACCTGCTATTTCTGCACCATTTTCGCGTAAGTCTCTGATGAGTCTGCGGCTCATGCCATAGCCGCTGACATAAAAGCTGGTGAGGGGGCTCCATAATTTGTGGAGTAAAGGAAATAAAATCCCCGCAGGGTTGCCCGATGCTCCGCTTGCGAGTGTAGCGCTGCGTTCTATAAGCGTGACGTGCTGTCCTTGAGTTGCCAGCTTCCATGCAATGCTGCAGCCTGCGAGACCTCCGCCGATTATTATATTATTGCCCCTGCTACGCGCGTCTGCGCTCCGCAATAGGCGAGTGGCTTTGCCACGCTCAGGGCTGACGCGAACGTTCTGTTCGCGCATGGGGTTATCAGCTGATGTAGAATATGTTCCACATAACATATTCTTCTTATATCCATAACCTTTTACTTTGTGGACCTCAAATCCATGTTTTATGAGTGAATCTTTGACTGCTTTAGCAGCGCTAAAGGTTGAAAAACCTGCATGTGGCGCTGATAGTCGTGCCATCTCATGTGCAAGAAAATCACCCCACATGTCAGGGTTGGTGGCGGGCGCGAATCCATCCAGGAACCATGCATCAACGCCTGATGGAATATCCAGGTTTGGTAGCGCCTCGGCGATATCACCAAAGCATAATGTGAGCATGACGCGCCCATTATCCAGCGAGAGCTGATGGGTGGCGGGGGCAATGTCAGGGTAATTGCGTTGTAGTTCGTTTGCGAATGGCTTTAATTCTTCCCATGATGCATGGGCGCGGATGAGGTCAGCAATACGCAAAGGGTGTTTTTCGATTGAGATAAAATGCAGCTTCGCATGTTCATCTGTTGGAGCGTTTTGACGCCATGCATGCCACGCTGCTAAAAAGTTTAAACCTGTACCAAACCCTGTTTCACAAATAGTGAACTTCGTGCAGGTTTTCCAACGTTCTGGTAGGTTATTATGTTCCAAAAAGATGTAACGTGATTCGGCGAGTCCGTCACGAGGAGAGAAGTAGACATCGTCGTATTCGACCGAGCGCGGCACGTCGTCTTCGCCCCACATAATGTGGGCAGGCGCAATATTGTTGGGGCTAGGTTGTCGGGTCATGTGCGAGATTATAGAGGATTTAGGGTGAGCGATGAAGAGAATAGTACGTGTTTTGCGCAGCAATCTGACCTTATGCTTGCATGCGTTGCTGGTAAAGCTTAAAATTTGTGTGACTTAAAGGGCAAATATGACAGCAGAACCACAAGATATTGAAGAGATCGACGTACCGGAAGTGGATGAGAAAAAACAACTCTCTGCGGTGGTCAATGCTGTCTCGGATTCGCTGGAAGATGATGATTTAAGCTCAGCCTCTCAGCAAGTGGCGTGTTTGGAAATTGAAGATCAGGCTGAGGTGATTAACCGTCTGTCTGATACGAAACGTGAGCAGCTTGTTAAATCGATGAATGTGGTGCTGGACCATGAGGTGATTGCTCAGCTCGATCATGATGCTGCGGATGATGTGTTGACTGCGCTGGGTTCGGAGAAATCTGCAGAAGTGATTTCTGAGATGGATACCGAGGATGCGGTTCAGGTTATCGCGGAGTTGGACGAGGAAGACCAGCAAGAGATTCTTGATAATCTTGATGATGAAACGCGCCACTTGATGGAAGAGGGTTTGTCCTATCCTGAGGAATCTGCCGGCCGTTTGATGCGTAAAAAGATGGTGGCCCTCCCCGAATTTTGGACCGTGGGCGACGCGATTGATTATATGCGCACCAATGAAGGTTTGCCTGAGGATTTCTATGTGATGTTCGTGGTCGACCCGCAATATCATCTGGTGGGTGAGGTGGTGCTCTCCAAGGTGATGCGCTATGCGCGTCATGTGAAAATTTCGAATATTATGAATGCTAAAATTCATCCTCAAGGTACGCATGTCGACCAAGAAGAAGTTGCCTATGATTTCCGCAAATACGCATTGGTCGAAGCGCCTGTGGTCAATGATGATGGGCGTTTGATGGGAACGATTACGGTCGATGATGTGGTTGATGTAATGCAAGATGAAATCGAAGAAGATTTCCTCCGTGCGGGTGGTGTGAGCGAGCAGGATATTCAAGATAGCATTTGGGGTGCGGTGAAGAAGCGCTTTCCTTGGCTGTTCATTAATCTGCTGACTGCGATTGCTGCTTCGGTGATTATTGATGTCTATCAGGAGACGATTGAGCAGCTGGTGTTGCTTGCGGTGTTAATGCCGATTGTGGCTTCCATGGGTGGAAATGCAGGCATTCAAGCGTCAACGGTTGCTGTGCGCGCGATTGCGACGCGTCGTATTCCTGTCGGACATGCCTCGCATGTATTGATGAAGGAAATGGCGCTTGGCGCGATTAATGGTGTGGGGATTGCGCTGGTGACAGGCGTTGCGATTTATATGCTCTATCACGACCCTGCAATTGCGTTGGTCTTTGCGGCGGCGACGATTGTGACTATGATGATAGCAGGATTGAGCGGTGCGGGCCTGCCGATGCTGTTGATGCGCTTAGGGGTTGACCCCGCCATCTCATCAGGTGTATTCCTTACTATGCTAACTGATATGGTTGGTTTCTTTGCCTTCCTTGGGCTCGCAGCATTCGTACTTACGTAAAATTTAGTTGCGAAGGGTTTGTTCAGATAGTGCGTATTAACCTATACAGACATCGTGAGCATGTCCCAAAACAGTTATAAAACTCAACAGAGGAGAATTGGTATGAAATTATTAACTATAGTAGGTGCAGCAGCAGTTGTAACAGCATTGGTGGCTCCAGTAGCGTCCATAGCAAGTGAAGCAGGTCAAGTGTTGGCGAAAGAACGTCGTGCGGCGCATGCAGCAAAACGTACTGAGCGCAAAGAAGAATGGCTTGAAACGCGTGAAGCACGTATGGAAAAGCATCAAGAATATCGTGACATGAAAAAAGAAAAGCATGCTGAGCGTAAAGAAACACAACAGGGCAAGCGTGAGGAACGCAAAGAGAATATTGCAGAGCGTCGTGAAGATCGCCAAGAAAACCGCGCTGAACGTAAAGAAGACCGTCACGAGAAGCACGAGGCTCACAAAGAAAAACGTGCTGAGCATAAAGCAAAAATGGAAGAAAAGCGTTCAGAGCGTAAAGAAAATATCTCAGAGCGTCGCGATGACCGCAAGGAAAAGCGCTCTGAGCGTCGTTCACAGCGCAGTGCTGAATAATAATTTTTAGAAGATGTGTTTATGAGTGCTTTTAAACATCCAACATTATTAGTCACAGGTGGTGCTGGTTTTATCGGCAGCACCTTTGTTGCGCAGGCGGTAGCGCGTGGGCAAAAAGTAATTGTGCTTGATAAGCTCACCTATGCGGGCTTTCAAGAAAATCTGCTGTGGATTGGTACGCCGTCGGAGGCGTCGGGTGGTTCATGGCGTTTGGTGCAGGGTGATATGTGCGATGGCGAGAAAGTCTTGTCATTGATGAAGGAGCATGCGGTGGATGCGGTGGTGGATTTCGCGGCGGAGTCCCATGTTGATAATTCTATTGCGGCACCCGGTGAATTTATTCAGACCAACATTATGGGTTGCTATACAATGTTGGAAGCCTCGCGTACGTATTATGATTCGCTAGAAGGTGCCAAAAAAGCTGCCTTCCGTTTGGTGCATATTTCGACTGATGAGGTGTATGGGTCGCTTGGGCCAACAGGACGTTTTTCTGAGACGACATCTATGAAACCTAATTCTCCTTATTCCGCCTCGAAGGCGGCGGGTGATCACTTATGCCGTGCATGGCATGAAACCTATAATCTGCCGGTTATCGTAACCAATTGCAGCAATAATTATGGGCCGCGTCAGCATCCTGAAAAACTCATTCCTAAGATTATTACCAATGCCATTTCTGGCGCAGACTTGCCAATTTATGGTGATGGAGAGAATATCCGTGATTGGATTCACGTGGGAGATCATTCGCATGGTGTGAACCTTGCGCTGACTAAGGGCGAAGTGGGTGAGACTTACTGTTTTGGTGGGCACGCCGAGAAAACAAATCTGGAAGTAGTACATACCATGTGCGACATCCTTGACGAGTTAAAACCTCGCGCGGATGGTGCATCTTATCGTGAACAGATTACCTTTGTTGAGGATAGAGCTGGCCATGACCGTCGCTATGCGATTGATGACAGCAAAGCAGAAGGCCTGCTCGGTTTTGCACGTGATTATGATTTTGAGTCTGGTTTGCGTCAGACGATAGAGTGGTATCTTGCCAATGAGGCATGGTGCAATGTGGTAACGGAAAAGGACGCGTAATTATGAAGGGAATCATCTTAGCAGGAGGTTCAGGTACGCGACTTCGTCCCTTGACACAGACTATCAGCAAGCAAATCTTACCTGTCTATGACAAGCCGATGATCTATTATCCATTGTCGATTTTGATGCTGGCGGGCATTAAAGATATTCTGATTATCTCCACCCCGCGTGATGTCCCTATGATTGAAGGATTGCTCGGTGATGGTGCAGGTTTAGGCATTTCGATTGACTATGCTGAGCAGCTAAGTCCTGATGGCATCGCACAAGCCTTCATTATTGGTGAAGAGTTTATTGGTGATGACTCGGTGTGTTTGGTGTTGGGTGATAATATCTTTTACGGGCATACACTTCCGACTTCGTTGAAGCATCAGGCCGATACGTTGCAGTCTGGTGCGTGCGTGTTTGGTTACCATGTGTCCGACCCCGAGCGTTATGGTGTGGTGGATTTTGATGTTAAAGGTGTGGCGACGTCGATTGAGGAAAAACCGAAAAACCCGAAATCGAATTGGGCGGTCACGGGGCTTTATTTTTATGATAATGATGTGGTGGATATCGCCAAAAACCTGAAACCATCCGCACGTGGCGAACTCGAAATTACTGATGTGAATAAGGTGTATTTAGAGCGCGGAGATTTGCAAGTCGAACGCTTGAATCGTGGGGTTGCGTGGTTGGATACGGGTACGTTTGATTCGCTGATGCAAGCCTCGCAATTTGTGCAGACTATTGAAGCGCGGCAGGGATTGAAAATTTCTTGCATTGAAGAGATTGCATTGCGTCGTGGGTTTATTGACCGCGCGCAGCTAAATGTGCTGGCGGAGCAATATGGCTCTAGCCCTTATGGTGAATATCTTCGTAATTTGCGTGAGGATTAGACGGTGGAGTTTTTCTCGCGTCATAATTCTGAGGCTGCCGTGCTCGTATTGGGTGCTACAGGGCAGCTAGGGCAAGCACTTGGCAGTGTGCTGGACAATGCTGTTTTGCTTAGTCGCGCGGAGGTGGATCTCTCAAAGCCTGATAGTTTACCTGATATCATTGCATCCCTTTGCCCAAGTGTCATTATTAATGCTGCCGCTTATACGGCGGTAGATAAGGCGGAGAGTGAAGAAGAGTTGGCGCATGTTATTAATGCAGAAGCGCCGCGTGTTCTAGCAGGCCTTGCCAAGGCAATGGAGATTCCATTCATTCACCTTTCCACTGATTATGTATTCGATGGTGACGGTGAAACGTCGTATACAGAACATGATATTCCGGCACCGCTTAGTGCTTATGGGAGGACGAAACGTGCAGGCGAGAATGCCGTTCTTGAGGTGATGGGGAATGAGGGCGAGTATCTTATTTTTCGTACGAGTTGGGTCTATGATGCGACGTCTGCCAATTTCTTTAATACTATGTTGAGATTGGCGGAGCATCGTCAAGAGCTAACGGTTGTTGCAGACCAGATTGGCGCGCCAACCTACGCACCTCATTTAGCGGAAGCCATTGTGCAAGCGCTCGAGAATGCTACGCAATCAGACCCATTTCCGCGCGGTATTTATCATCTGACGGGTGGTGGTGAGACAAGTTGGCATGGCTTTGCTGATGCGATTATCATGGGTGCAAAAGAGAATGGTTTGCAGCTTGCTTGTGAGATGATTACTCCAATTTCGACTGAAGATTACCCAACATCAGCAGAGCGCCCAAAGAACTCGCGACTCAATTGTGAGCGCGCATCAGCATTGCTTGGTACAGCCCTGCCAGATTGGCGCGAAGGCGTGGCTGAAGCACTTGAGATTAAAGGACTGACATTATGAAAATAACCGACCTCCCGCTAGATGGTTTGAAACTGATAGAGCTGGATGTGCATGGTGACGAGCGAGGTTTCTTCGTGGAACGCTATCATCAACAGAAATTTGCAGAGTTGGGGTTTGCCGAAACCTTTGTGCAGGACAACCACTCCCGCTCATCACCAGGTATTTTGCGGGGACTTCATTATCAACATACGCCACCACAAGGCAAGTTGGTGGGAGTTACACGTGGCACTGTGTTGGATGTGGCGGTCGATATTCGTCCCACTTCACCGACCTATGGTCAGCATCATGCAGAAGAATTGTCGGGCAGCAATGGCTTGTTGCTTTGGGTGCCGCCAGGTTTTGCTCACGGTTTTTCTGTGTTGGGTGATGAACTGGTAGACATATTTTATAAAGTCTCTGGCAATTACAATCCTGAAGGTGAGGGCGGTATTGCCTATGATGACCCTGAGCTTGCGATTGATTGGAAGGTTGAAACCTCAATTGTGTCTGAGCGTGATGAAAATCTTCAGTCCTTTGCTGATTATCGTGCCCATCCAGCGCCCTGGTAACGTATGGATGTGTTGGTTGTAATCATTGGTGGTAGGGGGCTAAATGCTCATCGCAATGTCAGCGACGTCAGAGAGTAGCTCATTACTCAATGCGGCTTTGGCATCATGTGAATCTTCTTTTTGAATGTCTTGGATGGCTTTTTTCTTCACCATCTCTGCATAGCTAGAATTATGATGTTTTTGTTTGAAGCGGTCAGCAAATTTACTGGAGCGTTCTTCCATCGTTACTTTGGTTGTTGAGACATCAATAGCGTTGGGGGCTTTGCCAACACCTGCTTCGTGTGTGGCAGTGATGTTGCCACCAACTGTTTGGGCGATGGAAGGCTCAGCTGTTAGAGTGGGTTCAAGCTGCTTGTCATTATTTTGTGGTGCACGGGCTTGTACGCCTGATGCCATGCCTTGTGCTGCGAATGCGAGCTCTGTCACATCCATGCGTTGCGAGTTGACCAATTCTGTGATGGCGCTGATGTGATACTCTGCATCGTAATGTTTCACTGCCATGATTTGTGCCGAGCGGGGCAATACATCATATTTTGTACCGAATGTCGCCTCAATTTTTTCTGCTATATTGGGATTAGCTTCTACAAAAAGTGAGAAGATGTGCTCTTTACTGATTTCTTTACCATCAGAAATTTCGGCGCCCATTTTTTTGATGCGCTCATTGGCGATGGATTTGTTAAGTCCAAGGAAATCTGTGGTGAGGTAATTAGCTGCTTGATCCAAAGTAAAACTGGCAATTGCTGCTAATCCCGCAACGGCAATTGTAGTCGCAGCTTCTGTCGATACACCTATGGCAGCAGTAACGGCACCAGCAAGTGTGGGTAATGCTGCGCCAGATGTAATGCTCAGTACGATGCCAATGCTCACCACCATCGCTGATAGGTGAGAAAACATTTTGCCGCTGAGCATGGTGTCGTTACGTTCGATGGCTTCTTTGATGATGTGGTTCGAGGGGATGCCTAATTTGTTATTACCGTTGGCGACCATGTGCATGTGCTCGATGGAAACGCGTGTCGGTTCGATACCCAGAAAGGCACCAATTTCTTTGCGATAGTCATTGAGTATTCTTTTTTCGCGTTGTCCGTGTGATGTGTTGGCGTTGAGTGACGCAATGCCCGCTGCAATGGGAAGTGAAATAATGGGAATGAGTGGAGCAAAATTAGTTCCGAAAGAATGGATGGCCGCGGCAACCAAGCCCATAGAGAAGCCCTTGCCGGTAATCCACACGGCGGCTTTTTTGGCTATATCGCCAATATCTTCTCTTAATTCTTCAAGCATTTATTTCTCTCATTTTGGGACTTTATTGCATATATAGAGCCCTGTATCTTCTACTATACATGAAAAAACACGTTAAAATGTTACGTTTGTGTGACGTTTTACGATGGCTCTACCACACAATCAGACACATTAATTCAACGACTTAACATTATTTTGCTTGTTTTTTAGGCATTTTATCTGGTAGCAGTCATTCTATGAATGATGTGATCCATACTATTTTACTCGCTGATGATGATGCGAGCATCTGCACTGTCGTGCGGCAATCTCTTGTAAAGAAAGGGTTTTCAGTGCGCGTGACGGATAATGGTCGCGAGCTTTTGGAGTGGGTCGAGCGTGGATTGGGTTCGTTGGTGATTACGGATGTGTTGATGCCCGAGATGAACGGGCTTGATGCACTGCGTGAAATTCATGAGGTGCGTCCTGATTTGCCGGTGATTGTGATGTCAGCACAAACGACATTGATGACAGCGGTGGAGGCAGATAAACGTGGTGCGGTGGCCTATTTTCCTAAGCCGTTTGATTTACGTGAATTGACTGCGAAAGTGATGCAGTTATTGCCTTCAAAAACCTCTAAAAAGACTGAAAAACCTGCAGCTAGCCCTGAGAGTGGTGCCGCATTAATTGGTACGTCCGAGGCGATGCAGGATGTCTTTAAAACTATAGCAAAATTGGTGCAGGTTGATTTAACCGTGATGCTCAAAGGAGAATCGGGAACGGGTAAGGAAGTGATTGCCAATGCCATTCACAATTTAAGTGTGCGAAAAGATGCTCCCTTTGTTGCGGTGAATATGGCCGCATTGCCGAAAGACTTGGTGGAGAGCGAGCTTTTTGGGTATGAGAAGGGCGCGTTTACAGGCGCTTCGGCTACGCGCAAAGGTAAGTTTGCAATGGCGGAAGGTGGCACGCTTTTTCTCGATGAAATTGGTGATATGCCACTGGAGGCACAAACACGATTGCTCCGTGTGCTGCAAGAGGGTGAGTTTTCACCTGTTGGTTCGACGCGTTCGATACAAACCAATATTCGTATTATCTGCGCGACCCATCGTGATATTCAGCTTTTATGCGATGAAGGACGTTTCCGTGAAGATTTGTTTTATCGTTTGAATGTCGTGCCGATTAATATACCGCCTCTACGTGCCAGAAAGGCTGATATTCCTGCACTCACAGAGTTTTTTCTGTTGCGGGCGAATGACCGAAATTTACCGAAGAAGCCAGTCGAGAAAGCTGCGATGACAGTGCTGGATAGCTATCATTGGCCTGGGAATGTCCGTGAGCTTGAAAACTTGATTTATCGGCTGTTGGTGCTGGGGGCAGATGATGCAATTACGGCGGAAGATGTTCGGGCGGCTTTATCACTGACAGATCAGCAAGGTAGCGGCGATAACGAGGCATTAGACCTATTGGAACAACGCATTACTAAGGCGATGGAAGAGTTGGCACCTGATTGGCAGGCCCTTG
>CALJMC010000027.1 GCA_937982385.1 uncultured Rickettsiales bacterium
TGCCGAAGTGGTGGAGCAAACGGGGCGGTCACTCGCTGAGTGGCACAGAGATGAAACGGTGTCGCCATTGCCCGAAGCAACCTTCCATATGCATGCCGTCACGATGGAGCGTGCAACACTCTATGACCGCATTAATGCCCGCTATGAAACCATGATAGAGCAGGGTGCGCTGCGTGAGGCAGAGTGTTTTGCATCGCGCAACCCGCCGCTAGATGCCCCACTCATGCGGGCCATCGGATTCCCCGAATTAGTAAAATTCTCAGAAGGCAACATGACCGAAAAAGACGCCATAGCCTCCGCCCAACAACAATCGCGCCGCTACGCCAAACGCCAACTAACATGGCTCCGCAATCAGTTTGATGATTTGAATTGGTATGATTTGGATGAGGTAGCGGTTGATGAGATTGTTGAGGTTATTTTGAATGATTTTAGGGCTTCTTGATAAGACTTCCCAAAAGATTCAGGGGTATCCGTAATGGCTTCAAGCCTAATACGTTCCCATGCGTTGAAATTCTGAGAATGTTAATATAGTAATCATACTATTTACACCGTCAAATGTGAGTGATTCGCATGGCATATCGCAATAGCGAGCGCGTCATAGCCATCGGCGTTTAGGCCTTGGTCTCGGCAGCTGGGGAGTAGCACTTCTACCATCATTTTGATTTGGTCTTTGTCGGCGCGGCCAGAGCCTACGACGGTTTTTTTGATGAGGCGGGCGGCATATTCATGCACTGCGAGTCCTGAAATGGCGAGGGAGAGCATAATCGCGCCACGGGCGTTGCCTAGCTTGAGGGTGGAGGATGCGTTCACATTGACGAAGGTTTCCTCAATCGCCGCGACATGCGGCGCATGAAGCGCGTTGACGCGTTGGACACCTTCATGCAGTTGAAATAGGCGATCTGCCATGGGTTGCTTCGGCTTGGGCGAGCAGGTGCCAGCGGCGACGAACGACAGGCGGCTACCTTGCTGGTCGATGATGCCCCAACCCATATGTTGAAGTCCTGGATCAATGCCGAGGATTCTCACCATGGAAGCACCTTAAAAATAATGGTTGATGACAATGCCAAGCGCACCAATGGTGAGGCTTGCAAACGTAGCGAGCATTCCAATTTGGCGTGGACGCATGTTAGATGTAGGTTTAACTTCGGCTACGAGTATGCCATAGCTGTGCGAGATGCGTCCTGCAAGCATGACCAGCCCAAGCAAGACGGTCGCCCAATCAGACGCGCCACTCATTTCGAAGAAGAATAAGATAATCAGCAAAAATGGCGTGAATTGTGAAAAGTTATTATGTGCCGCGATGGTACGTTTGAGGTAGTCATGTCCTCCATCACCCACGGCCACTTCGTGCTTCACGCGATGTTTAATCACCCAAAAACTGAGGACAATAAGTTGAACGACAAATAATGTAACAAACAGAGGTGATACGGGCGTAATCATCAGGAAAATTCCTTATGCACTCAGTTTTTCTAAGACTTCGTCGGAGAATTCAGCATTGGAAGTGACTTCTTGCACGTCATCCGATTCTTCAAGCGTGTCAATGAGGCGCATGAGTTTTTCGGCATCGTCAAAGCTGATTTCAGTCGGTGTTTTGGCCAGCCATGCAGGCTTTGCCGATTTTGGCTCGCCATAGGTGGCTTCCAATGCAGATGATACTTCATGCAATGATTCGAATGCGGTGGTGATAATGTGCGTTTCCTCGTCAGACTCGCAATTTTCTGCGCCAGCTTCAAGTGCTGCTTCGAACATTGCTTCTTCATCGGCAACATCTGCGGCATATTCAATTTGTCCTGCGCGTTCGAACATGAAGCCGACAGAGCCCGTTTCGCCTAAATTCCCACCACCTTTAGAAAAGGCTGCACGCACATCACTTGCGGCACGGTTTTTATTGTCGGTGAGCACTTCAACAATCATTGCGATGCCTGCAGGACCATAGCCCTCATAGCGCATTTCTTCGTAGTTTTCTCCTTCAGTTTCGCCAGAGCCGCGCTTGATAGCGCCCTCGATTTTGTCCTTTGGAACATTCTCAGATTTGGCAGCTTGAATCGCCGCGCGCAAACGTGGGTTCATGGATGGGTCAGGTGAGCCGCCCTTTGTTGCGACAATAATCTCTTTCACGCAACGTGTGAAAATTTTGGCGCGTTTTTTATCTTGCGCACCCTTACGGTGCTTAATATTCGCAAACTTACTGTGACCTGCCATATTTTTATCCTTTTTTGTATCGTTGCTCCATTGTGCTGAAATCATACACATCTTCTGCATTATCATGCAAGGTTTTGCGTGCAATTTCGTCCTCTGAGATGCCAGAATGTGCCGCTAACCCTTCAACAAGCGCTTGGATGAAGTCCATTGAGCCTTGTGTGGTCATAAATTCAGGGTAGGTTTTGCCCGCATATTCGGGGGCATATCCCATGATAGGGCCGAGGAATGGCGTGTCTGATGCACCGAGCATGAGCGCCTCAGCACCCAGCGTGTCATAAATTTTATTGATGAAAGGCTGCACTTTGGCAACCTGCATAGACGTACGATAGCCTGGGCCTTTGATATATGCCGCTGCACCGCCCTGCTCGCGGCGGGCTTTAAGGCGTGATAGCAACAATTGATATGCATGGTCGCACTCGCCCGATGTCGCATCAGGCAGCCCCAAATGGTCGATTAGGAGCGTGATGTCGTTGGGAAGTTGTTCGATGAGTTTCAGTAGGTTGTCGCCCCCGCCAAACACCAAAATATGCTGCTTGCGGCGGCGCATTGCTGTGAAGGTCTTATCCCAAAACGCTTTATGTTCTGAAAGGTCTGGCACATCGGTGAGGGCATAAAAACGAACACCTGCAATGTCGTCGCGCTTCAACCATTCAGCGGTGCGCGTATCAAATGGATTGGCTTTAATGATGCCTTTGGCAGGCACGCTCAAGCGCCTAAAGTCATCCAACGCATCAATCACATGTTCCGAAGTGCGACCTTTGCTGAAATCCGCCACGACAACGCCTGCGGGAGCTTTCGCGCCAAACGCATCCAGATAGGTTTGCGCATCACAAAGTTTACGTGATTCACTCAAATTAAATGCAGTGGTTTCATCCTCGCAGCGCGCCGCAAAAATGTGTGTGTGTGTGTCTATCCAACGACTGAACATAAAAGCCTCCTAATAATGGGTTGGCTCATATGTAGCATAGAACAGAGAGCACAGTCTAAGAGATTATGAGCTGGGGGAACGTTCTAAAACTGTTTGATGAATCTAAGCGAACAAGCCACATCGTTACTATCAAGCGAATATTCTGCATCAAAATCTGCGCTAGTGTTTGTTGTAGCCGTTGTGCAGACTGAAAATGCATCATCAATTGTTAGTTTGCCTTGGGCTGGTTTCCCATCATCAATTTTTTTGTCAATTCCCCATGCTTCTTTTGGGGTTAGCACGCGACCGCGGGTGTAATTTTGTGAGCCCCATGAGGTGGTTTCAGCGCCAAAAATATAACCATTCCCAAAATTGAGCTGAAAAGATGCGGTGAGTGTGCCAGATGTGTTATCTCGATTTTCTATAGACCATCCTGCGCCACTCAGTTTAGAAGCCGGAACATTTACGCCGATATCAGCGTCAAATTCTTGGACAGTACCAGCTATACCCGAATAAGTTCCTACAATGAGTTCGGCATTTGCAAGATGTTGCCAAAACATGAAACTCTCTCCTGTTTGAGATGCGGCAACAGGCTTGACTAATGCGCCATTCCCGTCGCCATTACAGGTCTGAGTACCAGTTGCAGAGGGGCTGGCTGCACCGCAGTTAGTCATGCTGCCCCAGAAGGCTTCAGCATTTCGCAAATCTCCTGGTAACCCAAGATATTTATCACGGAAGGTATTCACGGCAGTGTTGAATTGGCTATGCTCTGTGATGACCGCCCGCAATTCGGCTGCGCGAATCATGGATGCACCTGCGACTATGCCGCCTGCAATGAGCCCGATGATGACGAGAACGATGGATAATTCTAATAATGAGAAGGCGGAATGATGTTTCATATTCATGACTCTATATATGTTCATGAATATTCTAACAGTTTGCGAAGAAATGTGCAATACACCGCCTAAGAGGCTATGTATTGGTGCCCGCGCGCCCATAAATATCGTCAAAGCGGACAATATCATCTTCACCCAGATAGGACCCATGCTGCACTTCAATGAAGTTGAGCGGGATAGTGCCGACATTCTCGATAGAATGCACTTCGCCGAGGGGAATGAAGATATAGTCATTCTCAGTCATGATATGTTCTTCGTCACCAAGGAACATTTTGGCGGTACCATTCACGATGGTCCAATGCTCTGCGCGGTGGTGATGCATTTGCACTGAGAGTTTTGCACCCGGCTTCACTTGGATATGCTTCACTTGATGGCGTGCGCCAGACATAATAGATTCATAGAAACCCCAAGGGCGATAGACGCGCTTGTGGTGCTCTATCAATTCTGGTGTTTTTGTGCGCACTTGTTCCATCAGTTTCTTGACGTCTTGCGCTTTGTCTTTATGCGTGACCATAACCGTGTCATCAGTAGCGACAACCACGATATTTTCAACGCCAGTCACTGCAATGGCTTGCTCAGGACGTGCTTGAAGGTAGCAGTTCTTCGCGTTGTGTGTATAGACATCACCAACAGAAACATTGCCATTCTTATCTTTATCGCCCATGCGCCAGAGTGCATCCCATGCACCGGCATCATTCCATCCACAAGACACGGGAACGACCGCCGCTTTCTTGGTTTGTTCCATCACTGCATAATCGACGGAGATATTCGGGTTTTTGATGAAATATTCTTCATCTAAACGCACAAAATCAACATCTTCTTGGGCGTTGTTGATTGCCGCTGTGCAGCACTGCAAAATTGCAGGTTGATTGGCTTCAATTTCGTCTAGGAAAGTGCCTACAGGGAACATAAACATGCCACTATTCCAAGAATAGTTGCCATCATCAATATAGCTTTGTGCGGTTTTCTCATCAGGCTTTTCTACAAAGCCTTCGAGCTCATAGGTGCCGTCATGCCCTGCAATTTCTTCGCCGCGCAGAATGTAGCCATAGCCCGTTTCAGGATATTCAGGAGCAATGCCAAACGTCACGAGTTTACCGGTTGCGGCAGCCTTTGCGGCAACGGTAATGGCATTATGCAACGCGTCAACATCAGCAATAATATGGTCAGATGGTAGCACCAGCATAAGCGCGTCAGGGTTGGTTTTTTGGATATGAAGGGCAGCGGCTGCAATGGCAGGTGCAGTGTTGCGCATTGCAGGTTCAAGGAGAATATCTACGTTCGTATAGCCGAGTGCAAGCATGTGCTCTGCCACCAAAAAACGATGATCAACATTGCTGACAATCACAGGTTTTTGCACGTTCGTAGCGCCCGCCACGCGTGATACGGTCTGTTGAATCAAGCTTAGGTCGCTATCGCCTATGCTAATAAATTGCTTAGGGTACTTGCTGCGAGACATTGGCCATAAACGACTGCCCATACCGCCAGACAGAATAACAGGTATAATTGCTGGACTAGACATAACTTCCTTAACACTTATTAATTATTAGGCTGTTACTTATAGTATAAACAACTATAAACACAAGCCTTTGAACAGAATATTCTAAAAGTCTTAAAACTTCGTTATCATTGGTTGCGTCTGCTAGAATAACGCGATAATAACAAGAATAGAATTCACAAACATTTTATACTGAAGGTTTACTCACATGTCCAATGCTGCTTTTTCTGAACAAGCTTATCAGTTCAATAATTCTATTTTACGTGCTTATGATGTGCGAGGTGTTGTTGGAGAAACGTTGTTTGAATCAGATGCTTATGCGCTTGGTCGTGCCTTTGCCACAAATGTGGCACAGATTACTGGGAATGATGCGCCGCGCATTACTATTGCGCGCGATGGTCGCATGAGCTCACCTGCAATGTCCGATGCTGTGAAACAAGGACTGAGCGATGCGGGTGCGACGGTGCTTGATACTGGGCTTGGTCCCACACCGATGCTTTATTTCTCAGTTTATCACCTCGAAGCAGATGCGGGTATCATGGTGACGGGGTCGCATAATCCACCAACGCATAATGGGTTCAAGATGACACTCAAGAAGCGTCCGTTCTTTGGTGAAGATATTCAAACATTGGGTGAGATTGCTGCCGCTGGCTCCTATGCATCTGGCAATGGCTCAATTGAAGATGCGCCATTGATGACGGCTTATATTGACCGCATGGTGCAAGATTTCAAAACCGAAGGTGCGAAAGACCTCACAGTTGTGTGGGATGCTGGAAATGGCGCTGCGGGTGAGGCGATGCAATTGCTCACTGCAAAACTTCCGGGTAAACATATTTTGCTCTTTGAAGATATTGATGGGCAATTCCCTAATCATCACCCAGATCCAACCGTTCCAGCCAACTTGGTTGATTTACAAGCGGCAGTGGCAGAACATAAAGCCGATTTCGGTGTAGCATTCGATGGCGATGGAGACCGTATTGGTGCAGTCGATTCCACAGGGCGCATCATCTGGGGTGATCAGCTCTTGATGTTTTATTCACGCGAGATTCTCGCCAAAACACCGGGTGCGACTATCATTGCAGATGTAAAAGCAAGCCAAACATTGTTTGATGATGTCGAAAAACACGGTGGCAAGCCGCTGATGTGGAAGACGGGTCATTCACTTATCAAAGCGAAAATGGGTGAAACCAAAGCATCTATGGCGGGTGAGATGAGTGGTCATATCTTCTTTGCTGATAAATATTACGGCTATGATGATGGGCTTTATGCTGCGGTGCGCCTGATGAACATTGCAGCACATAGTGATGAGACCATCACTGACATGCGTGGTGGCATTCCTGAAGCATTCAACACACCCGAAATTCGTATCGATTGCGATGAAACACGCAAATTTGAAGTAGTAGAGGAAATTCGCGGACGTTTGGCAACATCAGACTATGAAGTAAACGAAGTTGATGGTGTGCGCGTAAAAGTCGGTTCAGGCTGGTGGTTGGCAAGAGCCTCAAACACCCAAGCCGCCATCATCGTCCGCTGCGAAGCCGCCGATGCCGATGCTTTGAAGGTCCTCTGCGAAATGGTAGAAGCGCAGCTACAACAAAGTGGTATCGACCAAAAAGTAGGATAATTCATGCGTTATACTAACTCTTCAGCCTATACTGCGAGCTTGCCTGTTAAGCAGTGGTTGATGCGAGCAGGGTTCGCGGGATTGGTACTGCTGTCGGTGTTATTGATTATGCTGAGCCGTAATGATAGCGCGGTGATTGGTGCTATGCGCACGACGACCTCTGATGGGTTTACACCGCTTATCTCACTGCTCTCTGAGCCTGCGACTATTCTGACTTCCTTGTCACAGGGTGCGCAGGGCTGGACGAATTTGCGTGAAGAAAATGCACAGTTACGCACTGAAAAAGAACGTTTGCTGCAATGGCAGAATATTGCCCATAAGCTTGAGGTGGAAAATAAACGTCTACGTAATTTGTTGGCGATGCAAAGCGATGCAGGGCTGTCTTATCTCTCAGGCAAGGTGGTGGGGCATTTGGCGGGGTCTCATCAGCATGCGTTGCGCTTGGATATTGGCTCGCATGATGGGGTGAAGAAAAATCAAGCGGTGGTGACGGCTGAAGGCATGGTTGGGCGTGTGTTAGAAGTCGGAAAATCCAGCTCGCGCATATTGGCAGTGACAGATATTAACTCTCGCGTTCCCGTTATGATTGAAGGGTCGCATCAACGTGCGATTTTAGCGGGTGACAACACGATTCTGCCGCGCTTGACGCATCTACCTAAAGACACCAACGTGCCTGTTGGAGCTCGTATCGTTACCTCGTCTGATGGCAATGTAATGCCTGCGAATTTGGTGGTGGGAGAAGTGGTTGCCTCGTCTGATGGCACGGTGCGCGTGCAGCCTTATGTCAATTGGGGTATGCTTGATTATGTGAAATTGGTATCTGAAAAATAATGTGTATCGTTTGCAGGGAAAATGCATATGAAGAATAAAGGTTTTAGCTTACTCGAGCTTTCTATCGTACTGGTTATTATCGGCTTGATTGCGGGAGGTATTGTCGCGGGGTCTTCCATGATTCGTGCGGCGGAATTGCGCAAGGTCACGGTGCAGCTGAGTCAGATTAAGGTGGCGATACACACCTTCCGTGACAAATATTTCGCACTGCCAGGTGATATGAAAAATGCGACGAGTTTTTGGGGTGCTGCCGCTGATTGCTATGCTGCCGCCGCAGGCACTGCCACCTGTGATGGCGATGGCAGTGGAAAACTGCCCTATGTGCATTCGAGTGATACGAGCGATGTGGAATATGAGCCGTGGCATTTTTGGAAACAATTGGGCAATGCGGGATTAGTTTCTGGCGCGTATAGTGGCTTCAGTGATAACAGCCTGTGTTCGGCAGCGAATTATTGTTTAGATGGCGGCGTCAACGCGATGGCGGGGCCGTTTAGCAGCAGTGGGTGGATTCCATTTTCTACCGCAACCGTTGGCAGTCAGGGCTGGGTGGGAAGAGCATCTGACCAGACACGTAATATTATCTCGTTGGGCATTCCCTCTAACAATAGTGGGAATTATTGGTATGGAGCGTCTTTGTCAGCGCAAGAGGCGTGGAATATTGACACCAAAATAGATGATAGCAAACCCTATACGGGCGCAATGGTCGACATGTCCGGCACCTCCACTACTTATACACTAAATTGCGCCTCAGAAAATAGTGATGAATTTGCGACCAGTCCTGCCGGAACTACCACGAGCAACGCGACGTACCTTATGGACCGTACAAGCCTCAGCTCCACTGAAGGGTGCCTTCCATTTTTTGATTTGGACTAATGGATGCTGAAATCCTCCTGTGCCAAGGCTGCGGGCGATAGATAGATTCAAGGTGACAAAATATGCGAGTTATGCAATGGTCGCGCTATAATGTTTTAAAGTTGTAATTTATGGAACCTTCCGTTTGTATTCCTCAGCCATTGGTGCCGTATGTGCCGGTTCTGCTACTGTTTTTCTGTATCATTTTTATGCAGACGCCGCTTCCACTTTTCCCTTCTGCCTTATGGCCTGACATAGCACTTATTTGTGTGTTCTTTTGGGTGGTTCACTACCCACAGCTCATGCCTTCATGGCTGCTCTTTGCGATGGGGGTTGTAGCAGATGCTATTACCGGTGCATCTTTGGGGGTGACGTCTCTCATTTGGATGTTGTTTAGCTATGCGTTGGTGGCACCATTTGCATCACTCATCGCTAAAGAGTCTATGGTGCGCCAATGGATATGGATGTTTTTATTTACTATCCCCGTATGGGCGGCATATTGGGGGCTGCATAGCTTTGCGCAAGAGACATGGATGCCACATAAGGGTTTTTTGATGTCTTGGCTCTATACAGGGCTTGCATACCCGCCGCTTTATATGGCATTTTCTAGCATCAAGCGCCGCTTCCCTCGAACTATGACGAGACGCGCGCAATTTACAACATTAAACAGAGATAGGGGCTAGATTCCATTGCGTCGAACATTGCGATTTCGTCAAGTGATCAGCCGCAGAAGCGTGGTACTGGGCGCGTGTAAACTCTCGGCAGTGTCGCTGTTGTTTGGGCGTCTGTATTATTTGCAATTCATGAAAGCGGATAGCTATAAAACCCGTGCCGAGAATAATCGTATTTCCACGCAATTATTGCGCCCCTCGCGCGGAGTGATTCGTGACAGAAATGGTAATGCCTTAGCGGAGAATAATCGTTTCTTTCGGTTAGTGCTTGAGCGTCGCAGCCAAGAACAAACCGAAAAAGCATTGCGGAAACTAGGGGGGCTGTTGAATTTGCCAGTGGAACGTTATGCTGATTTGAAAAAGACATTATTGAGCACGCCCGCTGGGCGTTCGGTGACCATTAAAGACCATCTTTCGTGGAGTGAAGTGTCGCAGCTTGAATTTCATACACCTGAGCTTCCGGGGGTAGGGATTGAAGAGCGTGAGCAGCGTCACTATGCGATGAAAGACTCACTGGCGCATATGCTGGGCTATGTGGGTGCCGTATCCGAGAAAGAATTGCGCCCTGATATGCCTGTTCTGCGTTTGCCAGAATTCAAAATTGGTAAGAATGGCGTTGAGAAAACGATGGAAGATGACCTGCGTGGTACACCGGGTTTGCAGCAGCTAGAAGTGAATGCGAATGGGCTCACAGTACGTGCGTTGAAGAAGCGCGAGAGCGAATCGGGCAGAGATTTGACACTGACAATCGATAAGGATTTGCAGCATTACGCCTTTGAACGTTTGGGTGAAGAAAGCGGTGCAGTGGTCGTGATGGATGTGTTGAATGGTGAAGTGCTTGCGGCAGTGTCTACGCCCGCCTATGACCCAAATATTTTCAGTCGTTCCATTTCACATGACTATTGGAACAGCCTGCGTGACAATCCTAAAATCCCACTCTTGAATAAAATTACTGCGGGACAATACCCTCCTGGTTCGACCTTCAAAATGATTGTCGCCCTCGCGGCGATGGAAGATGGCTTGGCGACCTATCACACGAAGGTGCATTGCCCCGGTCATTATTTTGTTGGAAAACACCGCTTTAACTGTTGGAAAGCGGGTGGGCACGGGCTGATGAATGTGTCGAGCGCTCTCACGGAGTCCTGCGACACCTATTTTTATACGATGGCGGAAAAACTAGGCATTGAGAAAATTACCGAAATGTCTAAGCGTTTTGGGCTGGGCGCGGTGACGGAGATTGGCACGCCTGATGAAAAATCGGGTTTGTTGCCGTCTGCTGAGTGGAAACGTAAACGATATGGAGAGATTTGGCTGCCGGGTGACACAGTCAATTCCGCCATTGGGCAGGGCTATGTGTTGAGCACGCCGATGCAGCTTGCGGTGATGACGGCGCGCCTTGCTAATGGTGGCCGCGCAGTAAAACCAACGCTTTATCGGCCTGTGAAGGGTGAGGTGCGCCCGCTTCCTAAAACGCTTGGGATTGATGTTAAGAATATGGAGATTATTCAGCAAGCCATGTGGAAAGTGGTGAACCATCAAAAAGGGACGGCGCGGGCGAGTGCATTCCCTAACCATGA
Organism: uncultured Rickettsiales bacterium; assembly: GCA_937982385.1. Classification (GTDB taxonomy): domain Bacteria; phylum Pseudomonadota; class Alphaproteobacteria; order Rickettsiales; family UBA998; genus CALJMC01. The sequence goes on from CALJMC010000027.1 coordinate 11,059, forward strand.
AATTAAGATGGCAGGTAAAACAGGAACCTCGCAGGTGAAGAAAATCTATAAACGCGGTCAAGACCAGTCGAAAATCCCGTGGGCAGACAGACACCATGCGCTGTTTGTCGGCTATGCTCCTTTCAATGATCCGCGCTATGCAATTTCGGTGGTGATTGAGCATGGTGGTGGTGGAGCCAGTGCTGCAGCTCCCGTTGCGCGCGACATCTTGGGCAAAGCGTTGGAGCTGATTAACATTCCTGCACTCGGCATTAAAGAGGAAGAGGGAAAAAGAGAAGAACGTCTTGAATTAGGGCTATTATAATGAAATCAACCAAGCAATATCGTTCGTTTAATCACATCCTCTTTGGGCTTCATTGGGGCGTGATTTTATTGGTGTTGGGCATTGCTTGTGGAGGTTTCGCGATGCTCTATTCTGCCGCAGGTGGCGAGATGCAACCATGGGCACGCAACCAAATTATTCGTTTTATACCCGGTTTTATGATGATGATTGGCATCGCCTTCATCCCGCTACGTTGGGTGATGCATGCGGCCTATCCTTTCTTGATATTCTGTATCGCGCTGCTTATTGGCGTTGAGGTGATGGGGCATATTGGTATGGGTGCACAACGTTGGGTGGCGATTGGTTCCATTAACCTGCAGCCTTCGGAAATCACTAAAATTGCTGTGATCCTCGCGCTTGCTCGCTATTTCCATTCTGCCAATCCTGATAGTCTTATTAGCCCAGTGTTTCTTATGCCGCCGCTCGCGATGTTGCTCATTCCCGCCGCCCTTATTTATCTGCAACCTAATTTGGGAACTGCCACCGTGTTGGTGACAATTGGCGTTTGTATTTTCTTTATTGCAGGAGTTCCGTGGCGCTATTTTATAGGGTTGGGCGGACTTGCTGCCATCATCGCGCCGATCGGCTGGCATTTCCTACATGATTATCAACGTCAACGCGTAATGACCTTCCTCGATCCTGAGAAAGACCCGCTAGGGGCGGGCTATAATGTGCTGCAATCGATGATTGCGATTGGCTCAGGCGGACTCTCTGGGAAAGGGTTTTTGAATGGCTCGCAAGGACAGCTCGACTTTTTACCCGAGAAACAAACCGATTTTATTTTTACGATGCTAGCCGAGGAAACGGGCTTTGTTGGCGGCTCGGCATTGCTCATCGCCTATTCATTGCTCATCATGTGCTGCTACCGCATCGCGCTGATGTCCAACCACCGTTTCGGCAGTTATGTCGCGATTGGAATGGGGACGATGCTGTTCCTCCATCTCTTCATTAATGTCGGTATGTCGATGGGGATTTTGCCTGTGGTGGGTGTGCCGTTGCCGCTGTTTTCCTATGGCGGAAGTATTATGATTGCGATTCTCCTAGGCTTCGGATTGCTACTAAATGTCTGGAACCACCGCAATGTCTCACCCGAGAAACATAGCATCAACATTCGTGGGGCACGGTGAGTATATTCTTGGCAGCATAACATTGATTTGTTATCGTGGTGCTATCGTCAACCAACTCTGGTTAGTACTCTTATGAAAATTCTCTTTATCCATCCGAATATGCCTGGGCAATATAAGCATCTCTGTCGTGCGCTTGCTGAGGATAAGAAAAACACGGTGGTGTTTATCACCAAGCCGCGCCCATTGAATATTCCGAATGTCCATAAGGTCGAATATAAGATGAAGCGCGAGCCTTCCATCAGCACCCATCGCTATCTGATAGGCACGGAGCGTGCGGTGTTGCAAGGTCAAGAAGTGTGGCGCATGTGCAAGAAGCTTAAGGATGAAGAGAGCTTTATTCCTGATATTGTCATCGCGCACCCAGGCTGGGGCGATGCACTTTTTGTTAAAGATATTTTCCCTGACACCCCTCTGCTTAGTTTTGCAGAGTTTTATTATAACGCTATTGGCTCAGACGTAGCGTTTGAACCTGATGTGCAGCTGTCAGATGATGATATGGCGCGGGTGCGTATTAAGAATGTGACGAACCTCATGAGCCTAGAGCAGGCTGATTGGGTGGTGGCACCAACCTTCTGGCAGGCACAGCAAAACCCTGAGACCTATAAAGATAAAATATCTGTTATAC
>CALJMC010000028.1 GCA_937982385.1 uncultured Rickettsiales bacterium
TTTGCCTGCTGCACAGTTAATCGCCGTCTTACCACCGACCGAGCTATCAACCTGTGCCAGCAGCGACGTCGGCACCTGCACAAACGGCACGCCGCGCATCAAAGTAGCGGCAGCAAAGCCCGTCAGGTCGCCAATCACGCCACCACCCAACGCAACAAGTGTCGTTTTTCGGTCAGGTTGAAGCGCTAACAACCGCTCCATCAAACTCTGATAATTATCGAAGCTCTTGGTTCCCTCGCCTGCTGGCAGGATTATGAGGTCAGTCGTAATGCCAGTTTCCTGACATGACTCCACAACACTCGCAGCATAAAGCGGTGCGACATTCGCATCCGTCACCACAATCGCTCGCGAGCAGTCTAACAACTCACCAACCCTAGAAATAACACCTTCTTGGATAGTTATAGGGTAGCTACGTTCACCTAAATCAACATTAAGAGACGACTGCATGACCCGCCTCCTGAAGCTCTTCAATAATACGCTTCACCACACGCTCATGCGCACCATTGTCACTATCGACCGCAATATCCGCCGTGCCATAGATAGGATAGCGCTCATCCATTAGCTTGCTTAAGATGTCACGCTTATCACCTGTTTCTAACAACGGGCGATGATTGCGCTTTGATACGCGTTCAAGCAGCACATCTAAGTCTGCCTTGAGCCATACGGACACAGCTTGCTTCTTAATCATTCCACGCACAGCCTCAGACATCCACGCACCGCCACCTGTCGCCAACACATAGGACTCCCCCTCACCCAGCAAACGCGAAATAACGCGCTGTTCGAGGTCGCGGAAAATCTCTTCACCATGAATTGCGAATATATCCGCAATAGAACAGCCTGCCGCCTTGCAGATCTCCTCATCAGAATCTTTGAATTTTACACCCAACGACTTCGCCAGCCTTTTGCCAACAGTCGTCTTGCCGGCGCCCATAAGCCCGACCAATACGATAACTTTATTCACAACTTAACTCATATTTCATTTTGCATCATTGCATTGCCACACACTATGCCTTATATTACGGCAACGTTCAACGGCAATAACCACATGGCGCACAACTTATGAAAAAATGGATTGTTTTTCTGATTATTTTAGTAGGGCTTTTCTTGGCATTCGCGACACAAGACATGGCGCCCGAGCCAACCGATACGTTTAAAGAAGTTCCGTTAGGTTAGTGAACCCCTTTGGCTGCCTCTGCCATATAAGTGACTGCCGTTTTATGGGGAGCCACCTCTGGCAAAACAGTCGCCAACCCAAGCTTCTCAGCATTTTTAAACGGTAAAACTATCAATATTTCTTGTACGCCATCTTGTATTACCTTTGGAATATCATCAATCGGCGGCAAGAGAAAAAACTGACTTTCTTTATCCATTTGATACATAACACTTGCATCATTATCATATAACGCTTGTAGCATTGCTTCATTGGCTTCTAGCAGAAACTCCCGAGCCTCTGGTGCATCAAAAGCAAACCTCACCCTATCATCTTCAGGGTTTCCAATAGAGCAATCATCAGAAAACTTAGAATTTCTGAAAGCTTCATGCAAACGCCGGCTTACATCTTCTGATAATATATTCATCTGATGCCCCTACTTTTTTCATTTGCATTACTTCCCACAACTTCATGATTATTAACAGACTTCATAACATCTTCAACGAGCATTCTATTCTTTAATGTTGGAGGAAAATGCACCATTCGGTCTTCTGCTTTTTCTGCATTTGGCTGATAAATAACTACTGTCGGAACATGCTCTAAGCCTTTTTCAGCAATCTTTGCGGCAATCATATCAGATTCATCAAAAGCAAGTTTAATGCGCTCAGCAAACGTTTGATGCGTTGATAAAAACTCTTTCCACATACCTTCGTTTTCATCACTACTGATTATAGCATCTTCTCCATCCCGCCATTTACGTGCCCCTTCAACTAAAATACCGCCAACATTGCCTAATGTAGCATTTACACAGACTTCATTATATTCTGCAATATTAGGAGCATGTTGATAGTTTGATGACGCGACACTCTTCATTAATTTGAGTCGTGTCCTTGCATCTTCTTTCACAAACTTACTTTTAGGATCGCCAATAGGAATTGAGCCATGGTTATAGCTAAGAATATTATTTTCATCCTCTCTGTAAACTGAACCTGCTCCCATATGATAGGCAAAAACAGGAGCAGCCCCAGAAAACAACATACCTGTTCCTGATATAGACTCATTATAAAGATTGCATGGAGCACCGCCCTGTAAAGCTGTGCAAGCTATCGCAACCATACCATTTTCACCATCGCAGGTTTGATAACGCGAACTTTGTCCAAACTCAGAATCATCATATACTGCACCTTCTTCGTTTGCCAACATAGCCAAAACATCATCAGTTTCTTTAGTATGTACCCCCCTATCGAGGACTAATTTCCTAATATTAGGACTCCACTCCCACATATGCACTGCCAAAACCTCACCACTCTCTGGTGCAGCAGAAGCAGTCGCAACAATATCCTTGAAGGATTGCTCATATTGTTCATAATCAAATATTATTGGTTCTGCCATGCGACTAATTATCATTCTTATTTTTATGTTGCGTCAAAATAATCACGCTTCGCCAACATGATACAAAAAGGCACAGAACATGGCAACAGCACTTGCGTTATTGTCACAAATCTGTCAAAAAACTATTACTTGCGAATTCTTGCAAGCATGCGTCTGATTCACTAACACATAATGGCTTACATTTATGACAAGCAGAACACAGAAAACACGTGCAGAGCGCCCGCTCTCGCCTCACTTGCAAATATATAGCCCGCAGATTACGTCTGTCATGTCTATCTTGCACCGCCTCACTGGCATTGCGCTGGTTGCTGGCACCATTCCACTCGTGCTATGGATATGGGCAGCAGCCTATAGCCCAGAATGTTACACATGGCTCTCAGAGCATCTCGGCAGTTGGTATGGCATGACCTTGCTCTTTGGCTGGAGCCTTGCATTTTATTTTCACCTCGGCAATGGTTTGCGCCATCTCTGGTGGGATATGGGGCGCGGTTTTGAACTCGATGAAGTCAATAAAACAGGAATGATGGTGGTTATTTTTACAATTTTAGCCACAGCTATCACTTGGATTTATATCGGCGCAGCAGAGGGAATATAGATTATGTCATTTTATAAAGAACTTCGTACTCCACTCAAAAATGCTCGCGGACTTGGCTCCACGCGCGATGGCACACATCATTGGTGGGCACAGCGCCTCACCGCTATTGCACTCGTGCTCTTCACTCTATGGCTTGTGCCGTCACTCTTGAAGCATGCTGTCTATGCAGATGCGCTTCATCTTGAAACATGGATGGGTAACGCCTTCAATGCAGTCGGTCTAGCGCTTATGATCGGCGTGCTGTTCTATCACTCAAAACTTGGGCTTCAGATTGTAATTGAAGATTATGTCACCTGCGCATGTGCGAAGACTGGTTTGCTGATTGGCAATGCATTCTTCTGCTATGGGGCGGGCGCTATTAGCATCCTCTCAATTCTCAAGCTTCACCTTAACTCTTAACTATAAGTTGCAGTAATATAATGACAAAAGATTATGAAATAATTGACCATTTTTATGACGTAGTAGTAGTAGGCGCTGGTGGCGCGGGATTGCGCGCAACCTTCGGCATGGCAGAAGCAGGACTCAAAACAGCCTGTATCTCGAAAGTGTTCCCTACGCGTTCTCACACCGTTGCCGCACAAGGTGGCATCAGTGCTGCACTTGGCAATATGGGAAAAGATGACTGGCGCTGGCATATGTATGACACCATTAAAGGGTCAGACTGGCTGGGTGACCAAGACGCCATCGAATATATGTGTAAAAACGCTGCTGATGCAGTGATTGAGCTGGAGCATTATGGCGTTCCCTTCTCTCGCACACCTGAGGGGAAAATCTATCAACGTCCATTCGGTGGCATGACCACTGAATATGGCGAAGGCCCTGCAGCACAACGTACATGTGCAGCGGCTGACCGTACGGGTCACGCGATTTTGCACACGCTTTACACCCAGTCTCTCAAGCATGAAGCAGAGTTCTTCATTGAGTATTTCGCAATGGATCTGCTGGTGAGCGATGATGGTGAAGTGGTTGGCGTCATGGCGTGGAACTTGGACGACGGCACAATGCACCGTTTCCGCGCACATCAAGTGGTGTTGGCTACTGGTGGTTATGGTCGGTCTTATTTCTCATGTACGTCTGCGCACACCTGCACAGGTGATGGCGGCGGCATGGTGGCCCGTCAGGGACTGCCTTTGCAAGACATGGAGTTCGTGCAATTCCACCCAACCGGCATTTACGGTGCAGGCTGTTTGATTACAGAAGGTGCACGCGGCGAAGGCGGTTATCTGACAAACTCCGAAGGTGAACGCTTCATGGAGCGATAT
>CALJMC010000029.1 GCA_937982385.1 uncultured Rickettsiales bacterium
GTGTGAAGGTTTTATGACAAGTTCGTTGTATGAGAGCTACAAAATAAACTTATCCAAGTTCGTGACTTGTGCCATTTCGCCTATGTGTTTTTGGACGTAGGTGGCGTCGATTTCTACATTCATTTCTTTTTTGTCGGGGCAGGTGAAGGAGACGTCTTCCATCAGTTTTTCGATGATGGTGTGGAGACGACGGGCGCCTATATTTTCTACTTCTTTGTTGAAGCGTGTGGCGAGTTTGGCGAGTTCGGCTACTCCGTCATCGGTGAAGGTGATGGTGGCGTTTTCGGTTGCCATGAGCGCAATGGTTTGCTTGGTGAGGCTTGCCTCGGTTTCGGTGAGAATGCGCAGCAAGTCATCTTCGGTGAGGGCTTTGAGCTCTACGCGGATGGGGAGGCGTCCTTGTAGCTCAGGAAGCAAGTCTGCTGGTTTCGACATATGAAACGCACCTGAGGTGATGAATAAAATATGGTCGGTTTTGACTTGTCCATGCTTGGTGGTGACGATGGTTCCCTCCAACAGTGGCAGCAAATCGCGTTGCACCCCTTCGCGTGACACTTCGCCGCCTTTGGCATCGGAGCGGGCGCAGACTTTGTCAATTTCGTCGATGAAGGCTATGCCGCCTTCTTCCACACGCTTGAGGGCATCGGTAGTGATTTTTTCGTCATCAGTGAGCTTGTCGGATTCTTCCGCGATGAGGATGTCATAGCTCTCTAGCACGGTGAAACGCTTGGTTTTTGTGCGCTCCCCCATGGCGCTGCCGAGCATATCACTGATATTTATCATACCCATGGAGCCACCGGGCATGCCAGGGATGTCGAAGCTTTTGCCTGCGTTGCCATTATCGAGCACATCAATTTCGATTTCTTTGTCATCGAGTTCGCCTGCACGGAGTTTCTCGCGGAATTTACGACGAGTGTCTTCGCTTGCAGTGTCGCCTACGAGGGCGTCTAGTACGCGGTTTTCAGCGGAGGCTTCAGCTTTTACTTTTACTTCTGCGCGATATTCCTCGCGCACCATGGTGATGGCATATTCGGTGAGGTCGCGGATGATGGATTCCACGTCGCGCCCGACATAGCCCACCTCGGTGAATTTGGTTGCCTCGACTTTTATGAATGGTGCAGCCGCAAGCTTGGCGAGGCGACGTGCGATTTCAGTTTTACCGCAGCCTGTGGGCCCAATCATCAAGATGTTTTTCGGCACGACTTCCTCGCGCAAGTCATCATCGAGTTTGCTGCGTCTCCAACGATTGCGCAGGGCAATAGCCACTGCCTTTTTGGCATCTTCTTGACCAATGATAAAACGGTCGAGTTCTGATACGATTTGGCGGGGGGTGAGTGTGGTCATGAAGAGTTCCTATTATGTTGATTCGTTATTCTACAGATAGGGCGCGTTAGGCAAAAAACAAGATGGGCGGGCTAAGAAGTTACATCGAAGAGAGATGTCCATCGGCGGTGAAGGATATGCGGTTTCCTGCGCGCATTTCCATACCTTTAATCACGACATCCTTGGCGAGCGTGCCTAAACGAATCGAACGATTATCATGGAGCAAAAGGGTGCTTCCTGCTTTGAATATCATGTTTTGATAGGTTGCGTCGCGTGATAATACGCCGCTTTCAACGGCACCATTCTCATGAAAGGTTAGGGGTTTGTCAGTGGCTTTAAAGGGGAGTCCTTGCACAATCGCATCACGGTGCAGTGTGCCGCTGATAACGCCTGTTTTTCCGAGATCAATACGTCCTGTGGCAAAGGTCGCGCCATGGTCAGAGATAGGCTGCGTGGTGATGGCGCTGGCAATGAATGTTGTGCCATCGTCTTTTATATGATGGGTGAGGCTGGTGTGGGGCGGTAAGCTTACACGTTGAATAATGGTGTTCTTCTGCAAGGTTTCACCGAGTGTCGCTTTGAGTGTGGTGTTGCAGCCTCGTGAGAATACGGCTTTGCGTCGTTCAATACATAATTTGATAGAAGTGCTGTTTTTGGGAACGCTGCGGCAATAGCTTAGCAAATCATTGTTGCATGCTGCTGCGATTTTGAGCGCCTGTATGCGCTGATAGACATTCATCGTCTCAAGCATTCTCAGTCCTGCATTTTGCAGCGCAGATTGAGGCACTTTTCCATCATATTTCTGGTGTAGCCTTCCCTCGATTTCTGATAATATTTTGGTTTGGTGCTCATTCAGAAAACCATCAAAGTTATAGGTTGCATCATAGGCATGTGCGGTGGTTGTGGTGAGTGTGAGGATGAGTATGAGGAGGGTGTGTTTCATGCTGCTACTTCGTGTTTAATGGTTGGTGCGTCGGCGAGTATGAGTGAGCAAGATGGTGTGGTCATCGCTTATCTCACCGGCGTCGTTTGCGTAGAGGTAGGTGCCTGCTTTGTAGGTGCGTTCGCCCATCGTAAAGTTTTCCGCGAGCACTCCTGATTGGAAATATCTGTTAGGGTGCAATTGGATTGTTGTGTGTGCTTTGAGTATGAGTCCTTGATAGGGGGTGTCTTGGGCGAGCATGCCGCGCTTCACCATGCCATTATTGTGAAATAATATGCCGTCCTTGTCGAGTCCTTTGAAGGTTATGCCCTGCAAGAGCGTGTCTCTGGGAAGCCTGCCAAAGGTGATGATGTCATCTTCAAAGCGCACTTCGCCTGATTTGAATAAGATGCCATTATAGACGGTTTTTGTCGGGGATATGACGCCGATTATTTTTGCATGTGCATTATAGATGAGCTTGGAATGCTGTGGAATGGTTAGGCCATTAATGAGGGTGTCTTTGGCGAGCGTCTCGCCTATATTGTCTTTGAGTGCCTCATTGCAGGTGGCTGAAAGTTTTGGCCTGTTGGCGGTGATACATGTTCTCATCGCGTCAGAGAAGCTTTCATAATAGCCACAAAATTGGTGGATTTCTGCGTAGCAATATTTGCGAACCTGCAAGATAGCTGCATTTCTCTGATGTGTGAGTTCTTCTGTTAGTTGTGACGAAATATTTCTGAGTTCCTGGGGTGTTAGGGGCTTGCCGCCATTCATCTTTTGCAGTCTGGCCTCTAGCTTTTGCGCGGCCTCTGAAATATTGGGAAATAATGAATCAAAATCGAGCGTGGTTTTGACTTCTGCTGCAGAGGTAGAAAAAGCAAAAAACATGATATAAAGTGATAGAAAATATTTCATAAATTTACTCTGCGTCGAGGGACTCTAGGATGAGGTTGTGGTTGGTGTAGACGCAGATATCACCTGCAATGCCCATGGCTTTTTTGACTATTTTCTCGGCGTCCATTCCTTTGATATCTGCGAGTGCGCGTGCGGCGGAGAGGGCATAATTTCCACCTGAGCCAATGGCAGCAATGCCATCTTCCGGCTCGAGCACATCGCCGGTGCCGCTGATGATGAGGGAGGTGGACTTGTCGGCGACAATCATCATGGCTTCAAGCTTGCGGAGATAGCGGTCAGTGCGCCAGTCTTTGGCGAGTTCAACGCAAGCGCGGGTGAGCTGCCCTGGATGGCGCTCTAATTTGGATTCTAGCCGTTCGAATAAGGTGAAAGCATCCGCTGTGGCACCTGCAAAACCGGCGATGATGGAGCCATCAGCGAGCGTGCGGATTTTCTTGGCAGTCCCTTTGATGATGGTGGGGCCGAGGCTTACTTGTCCGTCACCGCCAATCACGACCTTTTTGCCTTTGCGGACGGTGAGGATGGTAGTTGCGTACATCTTATTTGCATCATGTTGTTGCATGTTGTGTGTCCTTCATTGTTGTTACCAGCCAAGTCCGCCTGATGTTTTCTTGTCGGGGCAGCCATAGATGGTGCAGCCGTTATCTGATTTCTTTTCATCGCCACAATTGCCCCATACGGAACACTGAGCGGAGTCTTTTGGTTTTTCGCCACCACAATTGCCCCATAGGGAGCATTGAGCCGACTCTTTAGGGTTGTCGCAATTGCCGTAATATTTGCACATGTCGCTACGTTTGGGCAACCCACCGCAGCTTGTAATGCATAATGTGAGGAAAATGAGGCTTAGAAATTTCATTATACGTCGTTTTTCGTTTATTTGTCGGTCAGCTTTGCATATAGTGCGGTTCACTTTTAATACAACCCTTATGGATGAAGATTATGCGCCAAGCAACAATTGAACGCAAGACGAATGAGACCAGCATCTCCGCTACTGTCAACCTTGATGGTGAGGGTGTGTATGATGTGTCAACGGGGATTGGGTTTCTTGATCACATGTTGGAGCAGCTTTCGCGCCATAGCCTGATGGACCTCACGCTCAAGGCGGATGGGGATTTGCATATTGATGCGCATCACACGACGGAGGATTCTGGTATTACCATTGGTAAGGCAGTCAAGGAAGCGCTGGGTGATCGCAAGGGCATTGAGCGTTATGGCTCGGCTTATATTCCGATGGATGAGACACTTTCGCGTGCATCGATTGATGTGTCGGGGCGTCCGTATCTGATTTGGAATGTAACATTTACGCAAGATAAGTTGGGTGATTTTGATACCGAACTTTTCAAAGAATGGTTTCAGGCCTTTGCTTTTGCGGCGGGTGTGACGTTGCATATTGAGAATCTCTATGGCGATAATAATCACCATATCATTGAGTCATGCTTTAAGGCGTTGGCGCGTGCGTTGAAAGATGCCGTGACGATTGACCCGCGCAAGGCTGACCAGATTCCTTCAACTAAGGGCACGCTCAATGGATAATATTGCGGCACTTCGCAAAGAGCTTCTGACGTTATCTGAAGGTGATGCAGAGGCATTTTCTGAGCGTACGAATGCGTTCTTTCGTACATGCCATGTTCCTGTGGTGCCGGTTAGTGATGAAGAGGGAATTTGTAACGTTAAGAGTTATATTAATGGTGTGGCGATGTATGCCATCAAGGAAACGACCTTCTCCGAATATGATGCGTTGCAGAACAAGGCGCGCGCGGCGTCTGTGTTGTGGAATAGATTTCCTTTGGCTGCACGTCAGGAGTTTTTCCGTATTTTAGCCGCAGAAGTTGGACCAAAATACAGAGACATGATTGATCTCGCGATTACGTTAGAAGTGGGGAAAGCGGGTTCTGAATTTGCGAAAATGGCACAGTGGGACGGCTGGGCAGCCTCTCAAGATGTAAGTAATTATTTGGTGTCGGATATTTATATGACGGACGCGAATGGGCGGCATTATGACTTGTCCAATGCCTCTGATATTCCTGATGATGTGAAGCCGATCTATATTTATGAAGAAGGTGCCGGGCAGGGCTTAGGCATTTCTGGCGGTAGCTGTGGATTCAATTACCCTGCAGCGCTTGCGATTCCTGATGTGGTGTGTAGTCGTCTCACAGGCAACTCATTTATTGGTAAAGTGCCGTCCAAAGCGCCATCATTTATGTTTATTCGTAAACATGCAGAACATGCGGCGTTAGATGTTATGGCGGAGCGATTTGACACATATGCATGGGCGGATAAAGCGCGCAGTCGTGGCGTTGATATGGCAGATGCAAAAATACTGCAAACACTCAAGGATGGCTTCGTGATTATTTCAGGGCGCGAGATGACGGGACAATGGTCGAGTGACTGCGAGACATTCCGCATTGTTGGTGGGGCATCGGCTGGCAGGTTTTATCGTCGTCATCGTGCGCATAAAGACCCGCGTGGTGAGCGTACTATTTTGGAGTTGGCGGGGAATAACCCTGTGGTGATGATGCCTTCTACGGTGAATATTGATGGTGGATTGAAGGCTGCGATTTATGCCAATGCTGAGGGCAATAAAGGTAATTCGGGGCAGCGTTGTACGTCTCCGCGTCGCTGGATGATTCATGAGGATATTTACGTAGAAGCCAAAGCGCTCGCGATTGCAGAATATAGCGCCTCGGCGAATAATGCGGATGGCAATATTGGCAACCCGCTTGATGCCGCCACCAAAATTGGTGCAATGGATAAAGGCGGTTTTACGCAAGCGCAGGGCTATCTGAAGGCGGCGAAAGCAGCGGGTGCTGAGGTTATTGGTGGCGAACATGTACTGGCAGATAGATTCCCCGAAGCTTATTATATGGCACCAGCTTTGGTGATATGGGGTGGTGTATCGGATGCACAAAAGCAGATGATGCATGATCATGAGATTTTCGCACCGATAGCGAATCTGGATACGATAAGCTCAGTGGAAGACGCAGTGGCGAAGACTAATATGAGCAATGAACATCTCTCCGGCGGGTTTTATTGTGATGCTGAGCATATTGATGAGCTGGCGCATTATGCTGCCAACACTTATCTGGGCTCACTCATTCATAATGGTCCGCCGAAAGACCAATCCCCTGTGGGTGTGCATGCGGGTACGCAAGATGGTGGACAGGGCATTACGGGTAGCTTGAAATCACTTAATCAATATATGTCACGCGGTGCGGGTGATAGCGTGCGTTTGGTATCGGTCGTCAATTCGCGTGATGAGGCGATTGGTTTTGCCAAAAAGCTGCGCGAGCAGGTGGCATAAACACTTTATTTTGGTTGCTTATGTTCGTCGTTTTTGACATAACCACTTCACAGATAACAACTTAATGTAAGACGATGTTTTTTAACAAAGCAAAACTCTATAGTGTGCATATCAATCCTGAGCATGAGGAGCCGTTCGAAACGGCTGAATTCGTGCAAGAAGGCTTTAATATCTATGCGTTCATTTTTACAGGACTGTGGATGCTGTATCATAAAATATGGGCGTCTGGCATCGTAATTATTTTGCTGATGGGATTGATTGCTGCGCTGGGTGCATCATTTAGTTTTAATCCGATGAGTGTGTTGGTGCTGCGTGTTGGGTTGCAAATTATGATTGGCTTAGAAGCAAATGATTTGCGTCGTCGTTATTTGTCGGAACGTGGGTTTATCGTTTCTGACATTGTTACGGGTACTACCCTGCTGGATGCACAACAGCGCTATTTTGATCGTCAGTTTGATCCATCGCGCCAAGTGCTCGCACGGATGGCATAATTCATGAAGATTGTGATTATAGATTATGATTCGGGGAATTTGCATTCTGCTGCAGCCGCTTTTAATCGTGTGGTGAACACAAACTTTCCTAGTGCGCAAGTGTTGGTGAGCAGTGAAGCTGCCGCGCTTGATGATGCTACGCATATTGTGTTGCCAGGTGTTGGCGCGTTTGCAGACTGTATCGCAGGGCTGAATGCAGTGAGTGGGATGCGTGAGGCGATGGAGCGTCGCGTATTGGAAGATAAAGTCCCCTTCCTCGGGATATGTGTGGGGATGCAAATGCTGCTAGAGCGTGGCCACGAGCATGGTGTACATGATGGGCTGGGTTGGATTAAGGGCGAAGTAAAACCATTGAAGCCTGCGGATAAAACTCTCAAAATTCCACATATGGGATGGAACGAGATTACGCCGGCTGCGGGTGCAACATTGTTCCATAATGTATCACCGGGAGAGCATGCCTATTTCGTGCATAGTTACCATGCTGCATGTGCGAATAGCGCTGATGTAATGGCGACTGTGGAGTATGGCGGTGCAGTGGTGGCAGCCATCGGACGTGATAATATTATGGGTACACAGTTCCACCCGGAGAAAAGTCAGCATGTGGGTGAAAAAGTGCTGTCCAATTTTTTAAAGATGCAATAAAACGCGCGACAGATGATGAAGAGAGAAGGTGTTACATGGCAATAGAAGTACGCAGAGTTGATGAGTTTAATCGCGCTGATTTAGGTGATATTTGCCAAGGTACAGCAGATGCAATTGAAGATGGTATCGGCTTTAATTGGATAACACCGCCCGTCCCTGAAGTGTTGGAAGCCTACTGGAACGGCGTGTTGGTCGTGCCTCAGCGTGTGCTCTTTTGCGGCTGGCTCGATGGTACGTTAGCTGCAACCATTCAACTGATAAAACCCGCTGCGAGCAAGGAAACATCAGCATTTGCAGCACATTTGGATGCGCATTTTGTCGCCCCCTGGGCGCGTGGTCATGGTTTGGCGAAAGCGGTGTTGCAAGCAGCAGAGCGCGAAGCAGCTGTGCAGGGTTTTACCGTGCTGCGCTTGCATGTCCGCGAGACGCAGGATGCTGCGATTAAGCTCTATCAAGAAAATGGCTATATCCGTTGGGGCATTTTGCCTTATGAAGAATTTGTCGGTGGGCGCATGATGGCGGGTCATCATTTTTATAAACGCATTGAAGCGGCATCGAATGTTGAGTAAATGTGTGAAGCGTGAAATAGTGCAAACAGGACGTTTGCACGATCCGTCAGCGTGTCGTGTCGAAGACGCGCTTTCAGCACGATAGCGACAGCGGAAGAACGCACAGTATGTGAGGCTCTGAAGCAAAAGTAAGGAAAAAAGAATGAATATATATCCAGCGATCGATTTAAAAGATGGTGAATGTGTGCGTTTGTTGCGTGGTGAGATGGATAAGGCCACCGTGTTTAATGGTGACCCCGCAGCGCAGGCAAAGTCATTTCAAGATGCAGGTTTCAATTGGCTGCATATTGTCGATTTGAATGGTGCCTTTGCGGGTAAGCCTGTGAATGAATCGGCTGTGAAATCTATCTTAGAGGCAATTGATATGCCCGCGCAGCTTGGCGGTGGTATCCGCACGCTGGAACAAGTGGCGGAGTGGATTGAAGCGGGCATTGCTCGCGTGATTTTGGGAACGATTGCCTTGCGTGATCCTGATATTGTGCGCCATGCATGTCGTTTGTTTCCGGGTAAGATTGCGGTAGGAATTGATGCCAAAGCTGGCATGGTCGCGGTTGAGGGATGGGCGGAAACGTCTACGATGAAAGCCACAGACTTGGCGCTAAAGTTTGAAGATGCAGGCGTTTCAGCAATTATCTATACTGACATTGCACGTGATGGTGCGATGCAAGGTCCGAACCTAGAAGAGACTCTGGCGCTTGCTGAGGCGATTAGTACGCCCGTGATTTTATCGGGTGGCGTATCACAATTTTCTGATTTGCAAGAAATAGCCAAACATACAGGCAATGGCATCGACGGTGCAATTGTGGGGCGTGCGCTCTATGATGGCGCCATTGACGCAGTGCAAGCTGTAGAATTATTGGCAATGTAAGCGCCATCCTCT
>CALJMC010000030.1 GCA_937982385.1 uncultured Rickettsiales bacterium
GAATGCGTCGCGTGCTATTAAAAAGGGTGAGGTAGAGCTCTGCGCTAAAAATGGTGTGACTAGCATTACGGAAATAATGATTGGTTATGATGGCATTGTGCTTGCGAATGATAAATCTGAGCCGCAAATGAGTTTGAGCATTAAGCAAATTTTCCTCGCATTAGCAAAGCAAGTGCCAGCGAATGGAAAACTTGTTGAAAACTCATATAAAACATGGAAGGACGTGGATGCGTCACTCCCGGATGAGGCGATTGCAGTTTATGGTCCGCCAACAACCTCGGGCACGCGTGATGCGTTCGTGGAAATTGTGATGGAGAAGGGGTGCAAGATGTTCCCTGAGTTTGATGCCGCCTATCCAGATAAGAAAGTGCGTAAGAAAATATGTCATAACTTACGTGAAGATGGTGGGTTTATTGATGCGGGTGAGAATGATAACCTGATTGTACAAAAGCTTAAATCAAACCCGAAGGCCTTTGGTATCTTTGGCTATAGCTTTTTGGAAGAGAACAGCGCGGCGCTACAAGGCAGTCTGATTGATGGTGTGTCTCCCACTTTCGAAAATATTAGCTCTAGCAGCTATCCTGTTGCGCGCAGTTTGTTTGTCTATGCGAAAGATGCACATGTTGGAAAAATCCCTGGCCTTGCAGAGTTTCTGATTGAACTTGCTAGCGAAGACGCACTATCAGAAGATGGGTACTTGGCTGAAAAAGGCTTAATTCCAATGCCAGAAGAACAGCTCACAGCTGTTGTTGAGCGGGTTGAGACACTCGTTGAGTAATGATTGAATGAGACACTATAAAATAATGCGCTGCCTTATAATGAGGTGGCGCATTTTTTGTTCGATGAAGGGTTTAAATATCCAATTCTTCAACCAGCTTGGCACCGCGAAGTTCGGTTTGCTCTTGGATGAATTGGAAGCGCGTTTCAGCCTTCTTGCCCATCAAGTCAGAGATGCGTTGCTTGGTGGCGAAGGCTTCAATGTCTGGAATGGTGATTTGCAACAGTGAACGTGATTCAGGGTGCATCGTGGTTTCTTTGAGCTGTGGTGCTGTCATTTCACCTAGTCCCTTAAAGCGTCCAGTCTCGATACGTCCTTTATTTTTCGGCAATGCTTCAACGATGTCCTCAAGCTCCTGATCATCCATCGCATAAACCGTTTTGCTGCCTTGCGTGATGCGATAGAGCGGAGGTTGCGCCAAATAGAGATGGCCACCGCGCACGAGGTCTGGCATTTCTTGGTAGAAGAATGTCATCAGAAGGGCGGAAATATGCGCGCCATCAACATCAGCATCGGTCATAATAATCACTTTGTCATAGCGCAAATCGTCATGGCTGTAATGTTTGCCTGTGCCACAACCAAACGCCTGAATCATATCTTTGATCTCTTGATTCGCGTAAGTTTTTTCGCGTGTTGCTGACATCACATTCAGAATTTTACCACGCAGCGGTAGAATCGCCTGTGTCTCACGGTTGCGCCCTTGTTTGGCAGAGCCACCCGCAGAGTCACCCTCTACGAGGAATATTTCGGTGCCAACGCGGTCTGAACGCGTACAGTCAGCCAGCTTACCAGGAAGGCGGAGTTTTTGTGTGATCGATTTACGGTTCACATCGCGCGCGGCTTTGCGACGGGTACGCTCTTCCACACGGTTCATGATATGCTGTAGCAGATTTCCTGCACTTTCCGCATCGCCACTCAGCCAATGGTCAAACGGGTCACGCATCGCATTTTCAACGAGTTTAGTCGCCTCTGTTGAGACAAGCCTGTCTTTGGTTTGCCCTTGGAAATGCGGGTCCTTGATGAACAGCGACAAGATAATATGAGCGCCACCCAAGACATCATCAGGGGTGATTTGCCCCACTTTTTTGGTGCCCTTCATTTCGCCGAATGCACGGAGACCTTTCGCGAGTGATGCGCGAACACCTGTTTCGTGCGTTCCGCCATCGGGCGTCGGTACAGTATTACAGAAGGTGCTCATGGAACCTTCTTCATCGAGCGGCCAAGACACAGCCCATTCCACGCGTCCACGTTTTTCGGCGAGTTCTGCGGTGCCTGTGAACATATCGAGGGTGACTTGTTGACGACCTGTCATCTCGCTGGCGAGGAAGTCGCGCAACCCGTTAGGGAATTTGATGATTTCTTCCGTCGGGATGGCTGAACCTTCTTTGATGAGGGATGCATCGCATGACCAGCGAATCTCCACGCCACGGAATAAATAGGCTTTGGAGCGGATGAGTTTATAGAGTTTGGACGGGCGGAACTTGGCGGTATCACCAAATATTTCCGCATCTGGAATGAATGTTGCCGTGGTGCCGCGACGGTTGGTCATCGGGCCCAGCTCTTCGAGCGGTCCCATAGTCGTTCCACGTGAGAAACATTGCTTATAGAGCGTTTTGTTACGAATCACTTCAATCTCGAGTGTAGAGGAGAGTGCATTCACCACCGAAATACCCACACCATGCAGCCCGCCTGAGGTTTCATAGGCTTTGTCGGAGAATTTACCCCCCGCATGGAGGGTGCCGAGAATGACCTCGAGCGCAGATTTGTCAGGGAATTTAGGGTGCGGATCCACAGGAATCCCGCGACCATTATCACGGATGATAATTTTGTTGCCCACCTCAATATGAATTTCGATGCGGCTGGCATGGCCTGCAACCGCCTCATCCATCGAGTTGTCAAACACCTCATTAACGAGGTGATGCATCGCATTTTCGTCCGACCCGCCAATATACATCCCCGGACGGCGGCGCACAGGCTCAAGCCCCTCAAGCACCTCGATGGAGGATGCATTGTAGGATTCTTGCGCGGCTACGGCTGCGGCATTATTGGCAAATAGATCATCACTCATGCTGGATAATATAGCGGCTAATCCCCAGAATACAAGGGGTTTTGAGATGTTTTTTATATTGGGTTAGTGTGAGGAAACTGAGATGAAAAAGAAAAACTCCCAACGCCCATAAACGCCGAAACGTCATGAGTGTTGAGAGTTGAACTGCCGTGCCACCGGAGTGGTTACGGCTTGTGATTCCAAGGGTATTTCCCTTGTCGGAGCTTCTGCGTATTGGGAGGTCTAGCTAAAAACGGTCCAGCTTCTGGGTCTCCCTCAGTCGAGTTGTGGGCATCTTCAGCCCTTTTTTCTTTGACTAATAATAGTGCTAAAGCTGATATTATTGCCAAAGCCAATAAAACATATAATATATGTTTTAGTTCCAATATGTTCTCCGGTTAGGTCTCATCATGAGACAGGTAAACCAATCCATTGGTAGGGTTGATAAAGTTTTAAAATAAAACACGAGAATCTGCGTGATAGCATGGAAATATGACAGT
>CALJMC010000031.1 GCA_937982385.1 uncultured Rickettsiales bacterium
GGAGGGTGATACTATTGTGATGCAGGATCTATTTGCCTTTAAACCAATCCGCGAGGGTAAAGATGGCTTGCTGGAAGGTGTGTTCGAATGGTCAGGCATTATGCCGCGCTTTATTCGTCGCGCCGCGTACTACGGACAAAAAGACAGATTAGCGCGCTGCTTGGGTGTTAAATTGCCGAATATGTAGAATGCTCGCATATTATTTTGCTAAGCTTCTTGGAGTTGGACTGCTTTTGCGCTATACTTAGACTGTTGACTGCATATCGCAGTAGATATCATATAATGTAATAATAAAGAGAGGGTATCCATGAAAATTATTGTTTCTGGTAAGCAAGTAGAGGTGGGCGATGCACTTCGTGGTCATATTGAAACGCGTTTGGAAGAGGGCGTAAGTAAATATTTAGACCGTATCCAAACTATTCAGGTGGTGATTTCTAAGGAAGCACACCAATTTAAAGCGACGATTAGTGGAAACACCGGCACGCATGCAGGCATGACCATTAAAAGTGATGCAAAGGATGTGGATGTCTATGCAGCGTTTGATTCTGCCGCTGACAAAATTGAGAAGCAGCTGCGTCGTTACAAGCGTCGTTTGAAAAACCATCATAAAACCACTGAGTCACATCAAGAACGCGATGCAAAGGCATTCAGGTCGAAAAAATCTGTATTGGCTGATTATGATGAGTCAGCATCAGAGTCTCAAGATGACGCGCCATTAATTATTGCAGAGCAAGCCACTGAGATCGAACATTTGTCAGTGAGTGAAGCGGTGATGAAAATGGACTTAGCTGATTTGCCAGCATTGATGTTCATGAACCGAAGTAATAACCAAGTAAATGTTGTATATCGTCGTAAAGACGGAAATATTTCTTGGGTTGAACAACCTTCTGAAGTAAAAACGGAAGTAGCGGCATAAATCTATGCCTCCATTTCGATTTATACAAGGACAGAGAAGTAGCTTATGATTGGTGTGGTTATAGTATCGCATGGCAACATTGCTAAAGAGTTTCTGTCGGTTGCCGAAAATATTCTTGGTGCCCAAGAAAAGCTCGTCACCATATGTATGGATATTGGTGATGACATTGAAAAACGGCGTGAAGAAATCATGTTAGGTGTCCGTTCAGTCGATGGTGGCTCAGGTGTGGTAATTTTGACAGACATGTTTGGCGGCGCACCTTCTAACCTTGCAATATCTGTTCTTGATGGTGGTATGAAAGAAGTGCTGGCCGGGCTTAATTTGCCTATGTTAATCAAGCTCTTAAGTGTTCGAAAAATGCTGCCTTTTGCGAGTGCCGTCGAGCAAGCGCATGATGCAGGTCATAAATATCTCGGTACGTCCAGTGCCATTCTCGGAGAGGCTTCTTAAGCGCAATTCACTTTTTTGTCTGATTTAATACAGATATCTTTAAAATAATACGATGTTGTAAAGACAATATTAATAAGTTCTATGGTAAAAAGGTAGTTATGTTCAAGTAATCTGAACAAACTTCAAATAGAGGACGATACAGGTGTCACTTAAGAAAAAGATATTAATTGTTGAGGATAACGACTTAAACCTCAAACTTTTCCGCGACCTTCTGTCGGCCAATGGCTATGACACGGTTGAAACTAAAGAAGGGCATGAAGCGATTGAGCTGACGCGCAACCTTCGTCCTGATCTTATTTTGATGGATATTCAGCTTCCTGAAATTTCAGGGCTAGAGGTAACCAAACGCATCAAAGCTGATCGTGATCTGTATCATATCCCGATTATTGCCGTGACTGCTTTTGCGATGAAAGATGATGAAGAGAAGATTTTGCGTGCTGGTTGTCAGGCATATATCTCTAAACCTATTTCTATTGCTGATTTCTTAGGCGCTGTTGATAAGTTTCTCAATCAGCCTGTGGAGTGCGGCATATGACCGCGCAAATTCTAGTTGTCGATGATATTCCAGCAAATGTGAAACTATTAGAGGCAAAACTCAATAGCGAATATTATGACGTCTTAACAGCGACTAACGGCGAAGCAGCCATTGCGATGGTTAAAGAACATAAGCCCGATTTGGTGCTTTTAGATGTGATGATGCCTGGCATTGACGGGTTTGAAACATGCCGAAGACTCAAAGCAGACCCTACTGTCTCGCATATTCCTGTGGTGATGGTCACCGCATTGAGCGATATTTCCGATCGTGTTGTTGGTTTGGAAGCGGGTGCCGATGATTTTATTACCAAGCCAATCAATGACACCGCCTTATTCGCGCGTGTACGTTCATTAGTACGTATTAAGGTGCTGATGGACGAGTTGCGTCTTCGTGATAAAACAGGTGCGCAAATGGGCGTGTTAGATGAATCAGAAAACAGCTTCACCTCTGATGTATCGGGTTCACATATTGTCCTTATTGATGATGATATGGTACAGTCTAAAAAGATGTATGAAACACTTATTGCTTCTTACCGTGTGACACTTATTGAAAAGCCGGAAGAAGCCATTGATCGCATTTCCGTGCTAGGTAAAGACATTGATATTATACTCGTTAGCACGCAATTCTATGATGTGGATGGGCTGCGTTTGGCAACACAGATTAAAAATATTGAGCCTATTCGCCATGTACCCATCGTTTTGCTCGTCGATGAGCAGGAAACGGACCTGATGTTGAAAGGGCTTGAGCTTGGCATTAATGATTATCTGGTAGTGCCAGTGGATGCCAATGAAATGCAGGCGCGTATTAAGACGCAAATTCGTCGTAAAAAATATCAGGATGCATTGAAATCTAATTATAAAACAAGTATTTCCCTCGCAATGACCGATCAGCTCACTGGGCTTTATAATCGTCATTATATGGATGCCCACTTGCAGAACATGGTGCAGCAATCACTTGCCAATGGTAAGCCGCTCTCAGCATTGCTGATGGATATGGATCATTTCAAGCTAGTCAATGATAATTACGGACATAATGTTGGCGATGAAGTGCTCAAACAGCTTGCTGACGTCATTATTTCTACGGTACGTAGCTCCGATTTAGCAGCTCGTTATGGCGGCGAAGAATTTGTGGTATTGCTTCCTGAAACTGATTTTAACGAAGCCTATGAATTGGGCGAACGTATGAGACGCAATATTGAAGCGAATGCCTTCCAAGTGTCGCATGAGATCGGCACGCTTTATAAAACAACGAGTGTTGGCGTTGCCGCGTTTAATATTGAGGGTGATACGGGTGAAGAACTCATCAAACGTGCTGATGAAGGGCTCTATGCTGCGAAAGAAGCCGGCCGTAATCGTGTATGCCCATTGCCAGAGGCGTTAATGTCTGACATGAAATCCGCTCATCTGCAATCCGGATTCTAGCCTTAAGGTGTAACACGCAGCTATAAATCAAACGTTGCGATGACAGGTGCGTGATCCGAAGGTTTTTCTTTCGCGCGCTCATCTACAATCACATCACATGATACCAGCTTATCTGCGGCTTCAGGTGAGCAGAGCAGGTGGTCAATGCGCAATCCTTTGTCATAGCGGAAGCCTTCGCCACGATAATCCCACCAGCTAAACTGTTTTGCGTCAGGATGCAGCGCACGATAGGCGTCTGTGAGTCCTAAATTACATAATTGATAGAGCTTCTCACGTTCTTTCGGGTGAAAGCAGATCGTGCCCTCTAATCGTTTTGCGTCGTAGACGTCTAGGGCTTGCGGTGCGACGTTATAATCCCCCGCGAGCACAAATGCCTCCTCATAGCTCAGTAATCGCTCGGTATGCACCTTTAGGCGGTCATAAAACGCCATTTTAAAAGCGAACTTCTCTGAATCAATCGCATTTCCATTGGGAACATAGATGGATGCCACTCTGACGGCACCTTCTGGGGTGGATGCCACGGCTTCGATATAGCGCGCTTGTTCATCCGTCTCATCACCAGGAAGCTGCGTAATAATATCATCGAGCGGGTATTTTGAAAAGATGGCAACGCCATTATAGGTTTTCTGTCCATGTACGGCGAGGTGGTAGCCTAAATCCTCAAACTCTAAATAGGGGAATTTATCGGTTTCAACTTTTAATTCTTGGAGGCACAAGATGTCAGGTTTAACATTGTTCAGAAAATCTATCACATGCCCAATGCGTGAGCGTACAGAGTTAACGTTCCATGTAACAATTGAGGTCATAATAATTTATTTTTCCACGTTATAGTGAGAATGAATTTCCGCAGCCGCATGAGGCAGTGGCTTGCGGGTTTGTGATTTCGAAGGTAGCGCCACCGAGTGTTTCTACATAGTCAAGTACACTGCCTTCAACATATTCAAGGGATACATTATCAATGACAACAATAGCATCTGATTTTTCTAACCTTTTATCATCTTCTGACAGTGCTGTAGCATCAAAATCAAAGTGATATTGGAAGCCGGAGCATCCTCCGCCAATTACAGATATACGTAAATAGGTGCCTTTATCTTCATCTTTCAGAAGCTTAGACACGCGTTTTTCAGCATTAGGTGAGATATCAAAATTCATAAAGCATTCTCCATTATGCCTTATATAGTGCAAACCGCTTGATTCTACAAGGTGAAGCGCGTAAAACTGGCGTGAATAAACAGCTATTTATGTGTGGTGAGTCCGTGAAAAACCAATCTGAACATCTGGCGCCCTATGCGTGCAATGCCAATGAGAGTCTAGGAAGGCTCCATAAAGAGCCAGAATGTACCACGCGCACTGTGTTTCAGCGTGATCGTGACCGTATTATTCATTCTGCCGCTTTTAGGCGCTTGGAATATAAGACACAGGTCTTTGTCAATCATGAGGGCGATCATTATCGTACGCGTTTGACGCATAGCTTGGAAGTGGCGCAGCTCGCGCGCTCTATCAGCCGTATATTGGGACTGGATGAGGATGTTGCAGAGGCGCTGGCGCTGGCGCATGACTTGGGTCACACGCCTTTTGGGCATGCCGGAGAAGATGCCCTGCAAGAGGCGATGGAGGCGTTTGGCGGGTTTGATCATAATGCGCAAGCACTTAGAATTCTCACTTCATTGGAACAGCGTTATGCTAATCATGATGGGTTGAACCTGTCATGGGAAGTTCTAGAAGGGATTACAAAGCATAATGGACCGCTTCTTGATGACGAAAATCAAGGCGATATTCCATGGGCAATCGCAGAATATAATGAAATACAAGATCTTAGCTTGAACAGTTATCCTAGTTTAGAAGCGCAGGTGGCCGCCATTTCTGATGACATCGCCTATAACAATCATGATATGGAAGATGGTATTCGCGCGGGGCTCTTTACCCTCGATGACCTCAGGGAAATAGCGCTTATGAACACTGTTATTAATGCAGTGGATAAAGCTCATCCGAAGCTTGAGGAAAAACGCAGAGTTCATGAAGTTATTCGGAGAGTAATCAATAGGTTGGTCGCTGATGTTGTGAAAAATACAGAGCATAATTTAGCTGTGGATAAGATTAAAAGCATTGAAGATATACGAGGTGCAAATCGGTTACTTGTATGTTTCTCTGAGGAGATGGAAGTTAACCATAAGCAATTAAAGGCATTCTTGCTCAAGCGCATGTATCGCCATTCGAGTGTGAACCGTGCGAGCAGCAAGGCGAGGCGGGTTGTTGGGGAGTTGTTTGGCTTCTTTCATAATGAACCAGAATGTTTACCTGAGGAATGGCGTAATCAATTGAATAATTGTAAAAATAAGAGTCATGAGGCACGTGTTATTTCCGACTTTATTGCAGGGATGACCGACCGTTTCGCGCTTATGGAGCATCAGCGTATTTTTGATGTTTGGCAACGTTAATACTAATCTATTAAATAAAGAAAAGACTGTAACGCTATGAATATATTTTCTTCTGTAAAAAGTGATTTATCAGCTATTGCATCAGAGCTACTGAAAGGTAATGGTTTTAATGAGTCCTGGCTAAATGGTGTGACGGTGGAGCCTCCGCGCGATGCCTCGCATGGTGATATGGCAACCAACATTGCAATGGTAATGGCGGGCAGAGCCAAAATGAAACCACGTGATTTTGCTGAACAACTCGCACCGAAGCTTGAGGCACTTGAGCATATCAAGAAAGTTGAAGTGGCTGGTCCCGGATTCATCAATATGACATTGTCTCCGAAAATTTGGCAAAACCAACTAAAAACGATTATTGCTGAGGGTGTCGGCTATGGTGCGTCTGATTTGGGTGCGGGCAAAAAGGTGAATATTGAATATGTGTCAGCGAATCCGACGGGGCCTCTGCATATTGGCCATGCGCGTGGCGCTGTAGTGGGGGATGCGCTGGCCTCGCTCTACCAAAAGGCTGGGTATGATGTTGAGCGTGAATATTATATCAATGATGCGGGATCACAAATTGATGTGCTCGCAAAGTCAGTGTTTCTACGCTATCGCGAGGCGACAGGTGAAGATATAGTCGCTATTCCAGA
>CALJMC010000032.1 GCA_937982385.1 uncultured Rickettsiales bacterium
AGATACAATGTTTAAGAGGTTTGTCATCAACATACCATTGCTCTCCGTGAGGTGTTCAATCATTTTCCAGTAACTATGTGTCCATTGCTGCACTGTAAAAAACCCTTAGCTATCAATCGTTACAACTCTTTCTACATGAAAGAACTAATGATAGATTTGCGCAAATAGTTAAAAAAATCCAGCAATCTGCTGATCCGTTAACGAAATAGTAACCTTTTGGTGGTAAATGTGATTTTTTTGCCTCTAAGCGGCGAGCAGCATTTTACGTAATTGTGAGTGCGCTGCCACATCATGCACGCGTAGATAGTTGATATTACACAGCATTAGCATGGATGAAAATGCACAGGTTATCATATCGCGTTTGCCCATATCATCACCGGCGAAAGTCTTGGCGAATGACTTGCGGGAGTGCCCTATATAGAGTGGAGCGTTAATTTTATCTTTGAGTTGTCCGGCACATGAAACCAGTGTGAGTGATTGCGCCGCGCTTTTCCCAAAGCCAATACCGGGGTCGCAGATGAGCCTTTTTTCATCAATACCTTGTGCACTCAGGCGTTCTTTGGTGTCGATAAACCATGTGGCAATGTCATTAATAATATCGGATGTGCTTGATAATACCACATGTGGGTCGGCAGGTATTGAGAGTGAATGCATCACCACAAGCGGGCAATCGCTCTTTTTTACAGCTTCAATCATTTCAGGGTTTGTGAAGCCTGACACATCATTAATCCAATCTGCACCAACCTCTAGCGCACGGCTAGCCGTTAGTGGGTGACGTGTATCAATACTTATTTTTGCAGGATAGGTTCGCGCCATTGCTGTAATCGCAGGGAGAATAGGAGCGAGACGGGCCCACTCTTCTTCGTGGCTTAATGGCGTGGCGCCGGGACGAGTTGATTCTGCGCCAATATCTAGGATGTCTGCGCCATCTTGTAGAAGTCTCGATGCATGTTTCAAGGCTGCGTCAGGTGCAAAGGCTTCTCCACCATCCGAGAATGAGTCGGGCGTGATGTTGACGATGCCTGCGAGCTGGGTGTTATGATTCATGTACTGAGGGTGATGGTTTTAGGGGATTTTGTCAAATGTTTTGCACCATCACCAAGCGCATCGAGCATTTGCTCGGCAGTGAGTTCTAAAAAGGGATGCTCCCATGCAGGGGCTATTTCTGCCAGTGGAATTAGAACAAAGTTTCTATCTGCTATATGACGGTGAGGAAGTGTTAGCTGATAGGTTTCAATAAGTTTATCTTCGGCGGTTAAAATATCAATGTCAATTTCGCGTGGGCCCCAATGGCCTCGTTTTACTTTGCCGAGTGATTGTTCAATGATTTGCACATGTTTTAGCATTTCCTGTGGCTCAAGCGGTGAGAAAACAGATAATATGCCATTTAGAAAAGGGATATTCCATTCCTTGGGTGCCCCATCAGGCAGCATTGCCGGGCTACTATATAATGAAGATATTTTAGCTTTGGTCAGTGAGAGTGTGTCATTGCTTAGCATCAGGTTGACAGCCTGCTGAATATTATCCGCACGCTCCCCAACATTGCTGCCAAGGCCGAAGAGATAATGCATGCTGCGCTTAGCCATGAATCAGCACACCTTCTGGCAAGTTAGTGTGCACAAAGCTCGCAGAGCGAATAGTGTAGGTGACGGGGATGTCAAGCTTATCGAGCTTTATCCAAACATAAGGATGTTGCTCTTCGCCAAGTACAGCATTGATATGGATTTGTATTTCTTTAAACAAAGCATGCACTAAATGTTCGATAAAACGAAACTCACCATTAGAAACCACATTATGTAAATGACGCGAGAGTTTGTCATAGCATAAGAAGGTGCCGTTATCTTCGGCAGCAACATTTGGTGAGTTTTGATAGAAAAATTTGCACGTGAGAGCGACGCGCTGGGTATTGACGCGCTCTTCAGAAAACTCACCAAGTCGAACGTTTAGTTCTAACTCATTAATGCTAAGAATATCTGAGTAACGCGTCATATTAATCCCCTAGAATTTCAACAATACGGCCTGTTTCACACTTGGTAGTTTTTCAATGGCTGCAACATCATCTGCTGATGCTGGGCTATCAATATGTACCAATGCCACGGCATCGCCATTATCGTTGTTACGTCCCAAATGGAAATTTGCAATGTTGATTTTAGCGGCGCCAAGTAATTGACCCAAATCACCAATTAAACCGGGCTTATCTTCATTATTCACATAAAGCATATGCTCACCCAATGTCGCTTCAAGCTGTGTGCCGTGAACCTCCACAAGGTGCGGTTCATTACCGAAGAGCGTACCTGATATGGTGCGTGTGCGGTTATCAGTTTTTACGATGATACGCATAAGGCTTTGATAATTTCCTTCACGCTCGCGTTTGGTTTCGCTAATATTGATGTTACGTTCTTTTGCCACCACAGGTGCATTGACCATGTTGACATTGTCTATCAGTGGCGCCAAAATGCCCATCACTGCTACAGAAGTCAGTGGTTTGGTGTTGAGAGTAGAAATTTTTCCTTCATATTCAATGGTGATGTCGGTCAAGCCATGTTCAGTTAATTGACCTGAGAACGAACCGAGCTGCTCAGCAAGTTTAAGGTAGGGCTTTAACTTCACTGCATCTTCAGCCGAAACAGACGCCATGTTCAGCGCGTTAGTTACTGTGCCATTATTCAAATAGTCTGACATTTGCTCAGCCACCTGCACAGCTACGTTCTCTTGTGCTTCAGAGGTGGAAGCGCCAAGGTGAGGGGTGCAGACAACATTATCATTGCCAAAGAGTGCGTTTTCTTTTGCTGGCTCTTCAGCGAACACATCGAGTGCTGCGCCTGCAATATCGCCGGCATCAAGCGCTGCTTTAAGAGCAGCCTCATCAATGAGTCCACCACGCGCGCAATTGACGATACGTACAGATTTTTTGCATTTAGCCAAATTTTCTTTGCCGAGAATGCCACGTGTTGTGTCTGTGAGCGGTGTATGCAGTGAGATAAAGTCAGCGCGTTTTAATAGTTCGTCTAGTTCAACTTTTTGAATGTTGAGTTCTTGCGCGCGCTCTTCAGAAAGGAATGGGTCATAGCCCACAACTTTCATTTTTAAGCCTTGTGCACGATCAGCAACAATAGAACCAATGTTACCGCAGCCGATAAGGCCGAGTGTTTTACCTGTCACTTCAACACCCATAAAGCGGCTCTTCTCCCATTTACCTTGATGAGTCGATTCGCTTGCTTGTGGAATTTGACGTGCTACGGACATCATCATTGAAATCGCATGTTCTGCCGTTGTTACTGAATTACCGAAAGGTGTGTTCATCACAACAACGCCGCGACCTGTTGCCGCTGGGATATCCACATTGTCCACACCAATACCGGCACGTCCAACGACTTTCAGATTTTTTGCAGACTTCATTATATCTTCAGTTACCTTAGTTGCCGAGCGAATCGCCAACCCATCATAATCACCGATACAGGCTTTTAGCTCATCAGGTGTCATGCCAACCTTAACATCACATTCAATGCCCTGCGCTTTGAAGATTTCTGCTGCTTGTGGCCCTAGTTTGTCGCTTATCAGTACTTTTGGCATGATGGTCGTTTCGTCCTTATATTAGATGAGTTGTTAGAATATGTTATGCAGCGACTTGCTGCTCCTTTTGCATGTTATACGCCCAATTGAGCCATGGAAGCAAGGCTTCAATGTCAGAAGTTTCGACTGTGGCGCCACCCCAAATACGGAAACCCGTTGGCGCATCACGATAAGCACCAATATCATAGGCAATATCTTCCGCGTCGAGGGTTTTGGCCATGGATTTTGCAATCGCTGCTTGCTCGTCATCTGATTGACCCGTGAACCATGGGTCCACTACTTTTAGGCAGATGGAGGTTGATGAACATGTTGCTTTTGATTCTGCCAAGAAGTCTACCCAGTCTGTCTGTGCGACCCATGTGCTTAGTGCGGCAAGGTTTGCTTGCGTGCGTTTTTGCAGGGCAGGGAGCCCGCCAATTGACGTTGCCCAATCAAGTCCATCAAGCGCATCTTCAACGGCTAACATTGAGGGTGTGTTGATTGTTGCGCCTTTGAAAATGCCATCGATAAGTTTGCCACCTTTGGTGAGGCGGAAAATTTTAGGCAGGGGCCATGATGGTGTGTAGCTTTCCAAACGAGCAACGGCACGAGGAGAGAGTGCAATCATTCCATGAGCCGCTTCGCCGCCCATCACTTTTTGCCATGACCACGTGGTTACGTCTAATTTGTCCCATGGCATTTCCATCGCAAAGACTGCCGACGTTGCGTCACAGAGTGTTAGCCCTTTGCGGTCTGATGCAATCCAATCACCATTTGGCACGCAGACGCCTGAGGTTGTTCCGTTCCATGCAAATACGACATCACGATCGCAATCAACTGCAGATAGGTCTGGCAGCTTGCCATAGTCAGCATTCATATGACGGACGTCATCCAGCTTGAGTTGTTTGGTGATATCGGAAACCCAACCTGAGCTGAAGCTTTCCCAGCTTAATGCATCAACGCCACGTTCTCCAAGCATTGTCCACATCGCCATTTCAAAAGCGCCGGTGTCAGATGCTGGCACGATACCAATTTTATAGTCAGCAGGAATGCCAAGCACGTCACGGCTTTTCTCAATCACATCAACGAGCTTTTGTTTGCCAATAGCAGCACGGTGAGAGCGACCAAGCGCAGCGTCTTTCAGTGCATCAAGGCTCCAATTTGGGCGTTTAGCGCAAGGGCCAGATGAAAAATTAGGGTTATTAGGGCGAGTGGTTGGCTTAGACGTCATGAGTTTTTCCATTGAAGATATGTTGAAATAAGGCAGCCATTATGTAGCGCTCCACACATATATATGCAAAGGAAAAATAGAGAATTTAAGGTATTTTTATATTAACGGTTATGTTCGTGGTTACTGCTGGTGTGCGATGGTGAATCAGGGCATTCAATTTCCGCATTTTTATCATCATGATTATATATAATTTCACATTCTATGTTCATAATGCGTTGCCAATCCGAACCGTGCGTTGGACTATGTGTTTCTATTACTTCTTTCAGACTGGTATCAATGGTGCTATGTACGATTTCACTACTACCAATACGAACAGAATCTCTTTTGCCTTCTTTCGCATTTTTTATATCGTCTTCTTTGAAGCTGGGATCAATTCCGAGTTTATTATATGCAGCGGTTAGTTGTTCTTCTAATGCAACCAGTTGCTGCGTATTCTCATTTACTGAGAAAGAGAAAATGCCTTCTTTCCTAGTGTCGTATGTGTGGCGCAGCTCATGCGTTATGATTCCAGTAAGTTGTGTTGCTTCATATTTCTCCAAAACGTCATTTGGAAGTATAAGGACATCAAATAATTGTGGGTAGGCGAAACTTTGGTTGGAGCCTTTATCAGTAATGCCAATAAGTTGCGGCAAACTTTCTAGCTGCTCATGTGTGGGGAAGTGTTATATTGCTCCAATGCACTTTGAGGCAGCGTGTGTAATGGGTGGTTTTCAGGAAGAATACTTACGAACATTTCATCTTTTATAGTGGGAGCAATATCAATTCTTAATAGCTGATTAGCAGAAGGTTCTGGGCGTATTTTTCAACTTCTTTAAAAAAACTTCCTGCAGAATTTTCAATTCTTCTGGCGATGTCCAGTTAATCTGAATGCCATTTTCTATAACATATGCCAGTTTCTTCTCATCACCGCCAATGCGTGAGATGATATTCTGTAGTGCTGTGTCATTTAACTCTGTCCTTTTCTTAGTATAGCAGCTAATTGTTAAGGAATGATGAGAGTGTTTAAGTGATTAGTGCAGAGAGTGTATCACCTAAGAGCTTCAACTCTTCTTCGCCTGACATGCGGTGGTCGGCATCTTTTAAATAGTGGATTTGGGTGTTGGTTGAGGCTATGTTATTGGCGATGGTTTGAGCGGTTTGCCACGGCACGTCATCATCCTTCATACCTTGCAGTAGGCGGACGGGGCATGTGATGCCTAGTTTCTCAGGCTTGTTCATCAGACATTGGGTTTTACCGTCTTCAATGAGTGCTTTGGTTATGGAGTAGGGCTCGTCTCCATAACAATTTGGCACGTAAGTAACACCGTTTTTTATTATTTCGGATCGCTGTTCATCTGAGAGGTAGTTGTCCCACATTGTAAGGGTGAAGTCGGGTGCTGCGGCGATGCCTATAAGTGACTGTATTCTCATTTTTATACGAGTGTCGAGTGCGGCATGAAGTGCAATCCAACCGCCCATGCTTGATCCTATTAAGAGTAATTTATGTTCAGTTAGCTGTTCAATTAGTTCAATGGCGCCGTTTTTCCATCTGCCAATCGTGCCATCTTTGAAGTTTCCTGATGATTCTCCGTGCCCATGATAATCGAACCGCAAAAAGCTATGTCCGCGTGTCTTGGCGTATTCCTCTAAATAGAGCGCTTTGCTGCCTTGCATGTCTGACATAAAACCGCCAAGAAACACAATGGTCGGCTTGGAGCCGTCATTTTTGTGGTATGCAAGCCTATCGCCGGTTGATGTCGTAAAAAAAGAAGGGTTCATATGCAGAAAATGGTTGGAGTTTGATTATTTATCTCCTATCAAAGGAGGCATGAATAAGCAACGAAATAAACTTAAGAGAACTTCAAGTAAACGCACGATCTTGCAAGTGCTTCCAGAGCTGCATACAGGCGGTGTTGAGCGCGGCACAGTTGAGGTGGCGGCAGCTATTATTGCGCGTGGGTGGCGTGCAATTGTCGTATCTGCAGGCGGCTCATTGGTTGGTCAGCTTGAAGCTGTTGGTGGTGAGCATATTACATTGGAGCATATGGCGAGTAAAAATCCATTCCATATAGCGCGTAATGCTGATCATCTTGCGCGGATTATTCGCGATGAGAATGTTGATCTAGTCCATGCCCGTTCACGCGCACCTGCATGGAGCGCTAAGGTTGCCGCAGAGAGAACAAGTAAGCATTTCATAACAACTTTTCATGGCGTGTATGGCTTGAATTTTCCGTTGAAGAAATATTATAATTCTATCATGACCAAAGGAGAACGCGTTATTGCGGTATCTAACTTTGTGGCTGAGCATATTAATGAACATTATAATATGGATACATCGCGCCTGACGGTTATTCATCGTGGAGCAGATGT
>CALJMC010000033.1 GCA_937982385.1 uncultured Rickettsiales bacterium
GTGACATTTTCCTGAACACCGCGTTGGAAAGTTCGGGTGAATTTCATCACCTTTCAATGATGGCAATTCATGAAGAGTTGATAGATGAATTATACGATCGAGTCAGAGAAGAAAAGCCAAGTCGTGGTGACACAGAAAAGAGAATCACCGAAATAATGAAAAAAGAGCACGGCATAACCTATAGCTTGGACGAGGCAATGGTTGAAATGAAAGCGATAGAAACAGACATCTGTCTTGCCAATGAATTAGTCGAAGACCCTCATACCATATTTAACGCGCTTCCTCGGAGGGAATTTGATGAAATAGATAAAGACTCAGAAGGTCCAAATTCAAAAAATCCTTTGACGGTGGCAAGCCAAGTAGACCCTGAGCATCAAAAAGACACAGGCACCGCATGCCAAGCTGCCGTAGAAGGCTTAACAACAGGCGTTGTGCAAGACTCCATGAACGAAAAGACCGACACTCCCAGTCATGGGTTATCTGTTGAGGTGAAATGCATAGAATCTGACTTACCTAGCAAATAACGCTTCCCACTTGCCAAACACATAAAATCGCAGTAAATACAGCTTCCCGAAATAATGGAGAGCTTAAGTGGCTTTAATCGTACAAAAATTTGGCGGAACCTCTGTGGCGGACACAGACCGTATCTGCAATGTGGCAAAACATGTCGCCAAAGAAGTGAAACTCGGCAATCAGGTGATTGTGGTGGTCTCGGCGATGTCTGGCATCACCAATGAACTGCTTGGGCATGTGAATGCTGTCTCTGACCTCAAAGACCTCGAGGAATATGCTGACCATGATGTGGTGGTTTCTGCTGGTGAACAAGTGACCTCTGGCTTGCTGGCGCTGCGTCTGCGCTCCATCGGCATCCCTGCACGCGCATGGACGGGCTGGCAAATCCCCATCATCACCTCTGGTGTGCATGGCAAAGCCCGCATCGAACATATCGAAACCAAAAACGTGATGGCGAGCATCGAAAATGGTCGTGTGGCAGTCATAACAGGCTTCCAAGGTGTGACTGAGGACAACCGCATTTCCACCCTTGGACGTGGCGGGTCAGACACCTCTGCCGTTGCCATTGCCGCTGCCTTCAAAGCTGACCGTTGCGACATCTATACCGATGTGGACGGCGTCTATACCTGCGACCCACGCATCGTGACCAACGCGAAGAAGCTCGACAAAATCTCCTATGAGGAAATGCTAGAGATGGCATCGCTTGGCGCAAAAGTGCTACAAACACGCTCGGTTGAAATGGCGATGAATCATGGTGTGAAATTGCAAGTCTTGTCGAGTTTTGAAGACAGGCCCGGAACATTATTAGTAAATGAGGATGAAATCATGGAAAAAGAACGTGTAACTGGTTTGGCATATAGCCGTGACGAAGCACGCATTACCTTAGCAAACGTAGAAGACCGTCCAGGAGTATCCGCTGCAATCTTCGGCCCACTCGCCGCGGCTGACGTCAATGTAGATATGATTGTCCAAAACGTAACGATTGACGGCAAGGCAACTGATGTGACCTTCACCTGCTCCAGCACCGACCATGACAACGCCGTGCGCGTCATCGAAAAAGCCGCGAAAGGTGGCTCCATCGCCTATGAAGAATTGCACAGCGACAACAGCGTCGCAAAAGTCTCCGTCATTGGCGTAGGCATGCGTTCGCACGCAGGTATCGCCCAAGAAATGTTCGAAACTCTGGCTGAGAAAAACATCAATATCATCGTAATCAGCACCTCTGAAATCAAAATCAGTGTGTTAATCAAAGAAGAATATCTAGAGCTAGCCCTCCGCGCCCTCCATACTGCTTATGGACTAGACGCCGTGGTTGAAAAGGGTTAAACCCACGAAACAGGAATTGCTGTTACATTCTCTCTTATCGGGAGGTATGTCTCGCATAAGCAAATTACTGCACCGTCAGCAACAATTTTGTCAAAACGCTCCAACGTAGCAAACTGCTTGCAATCCTGTTTTGTCGGCGATGCAGTTTTTTTGACTTCAATAGGGTAGATATTTCCGTCTTGCACAATAAGCAAGTCAATCTCTTTCATATCTTTATCATAGTAATAATAGAAATAGGCCCTACGCCCATTATGCACGTAACTTTTAAGAATTTCAGTAATGACAAACGTTTCTAATATAGCCCCCGACATAGCACCTGCCTCTAACGTTTCAGGTGTCGTCCATTCGGTTAAATAGGCACACAGCCCCGTATCAAGAAAATAGAGTTTGGGAGTTTTTGAAAGCCGCTTACTCATGCTATTATTATAAGGCTCTAATATATAAATAATGCCTGAACTTTCTAAAATTGAAAGCCAACGTTTAACCGTATCCACCGAAACGCCAGTATCATTTGCAATATTGGATAAATTGATACGCTGCCCCGTTCGTGCTGCGGCAGCCCGTAGAAATTTGAAGAATGTACGCTCATCATCAACATTCGCCAAATTACGTACATCACGCTCTAAGTACGTCTGAACATAAGATCCGTAAAATAAATCTCTCATCGAGCTATCTACATTCTTTTGCAATGCAAGAGCGGGGTATGAACCTGTCCATATTCGCTCATATATAGATTTAAGAATGACAGATTGCACAGAATTATAAGAGGCTGCTCTTGTCGATACTTCAAGCATTTCTGAAACTGCTGTTGGGTTTGATAGTACATTTGCTGCAAGCATAGCAACCTCAGCAGATGAAGAGGCTGCCATAGCACCTACTTGACTTGCTATTTCATTCGCAAAGCCAATCGCCTCTTTTCGTGTTTCGATTACTTCTTTCACAGGCAGAAACGCTTCGTGCCTATCAGCAATACTGCATATTTCAAACTGTGACAACCCGAGCAAGCGCACTACCGCGATGCGACCCGCGAGCGATTCACTCACCTCTTGCATTAAATGAAATTGCTGTGAACCTGTTAACCAGAAGGCGCCTTTTCTGGCAGGCTCACGGTCAATCCATATTTTAATATGATGCAACAACTCAGGTGCATATTGCACCTCATCAATCAAAACTGGAGGCGGAAAACGCTGTAAAAACAAAGCAGGCTCTTCGCGCGCAAGCTCCGCCATCGCAGGATCGTCTAATGTGACATAAGTACGGCTTTCTTCACTCAAGTTCTTAAGAATTGTCGTTTTGCCAACTTGCCGCGCACCTGTTACTATGACAGCAGAGAATTGTTCTGATGCTTGCATAATGTAATTCTGAATCGTTCTTTGATTATAAGTATCAGTCATATTTTACACTTCGTCTAATTTACGATTATTTCTTAATATAGACGAAATATGTTATGTTGTCAATTATATTGGCATAATGAACATTATGATATAGAACGCCTTATACACATTAGTTGTTGCATATCTCGGAGAACATCATGACCCAATCACAACTCAATAATCTCTGGCAGCGTGGCGCTGACTTTTTAGGTACTGAAACGGCTATTATGGGCGGGGCGATGTCGTGGGTGTCGGAACGCAATTTGGTGTCGGCTTTGTCAAATTCTGGTGGCTTTGGCGTGATCGCGTGTGGCGCGATGCCTCCTGAAATTTTAGATGCAGAAATTGCTGCCACCAAGAAAATGACCAATAAACCGTTTGGCGTAAACCTCATCACCATGCACCCTGCGCTTGATGAGCTGGTTGCCATCTGCGCAAAACATAAGGTAACGCATGTGGTGCTGGCGGGCGGATTGCCTAAGGGTGACACCATCAAAGCCATCAAAGAGTTCGGCGGCAAGGTGATTTGTTTCGCCCCTGCGGTTGCCCTCGCCAAAAAACTCGTACGCTCTGGCGCCGACGCACTTGTGGTTGAAGGCATGGAAGCTGGCGGACATATTGGCCCTGTGTCCACATCAGTATTAGCGCAAGAAATCCTACCCGTGATTGACGCTGTGCCGATTTTCGTTGCAGGCGGCATTGCTCGGGGTGAAGCGATTGTGTCCTACCTTGAAATGGGAGCATCAGGCGTGCAGCTCGGCACACGTTTTGTCTGCGCTGAGGAATCCATCGCTCATGAGAATTTCAAAAAGATATTCATTAAATCAGCGGCACGTCACGCAACATCATCGGTGCAGCTGGATGATGATTTCCCTGTCATTCCTGTGCGCGCGATTGAAAATGAAGCATCCAAAGCCTTCATGAAGTTCCAGCAAGAAATGATAAACAAAGTAAATGCGGGCGACATCGAAAAAGACGTCGCACAGCTCGACATCGAACATTATTGGGCAGGCGCACTCCGCAAAGCCGTGATAGATGGCGATGTTGTGGGTGGCTCTGTGATGGCAGGACAATCTGTCGGCATGGTCAAAACCATCCAACCCATGCAAGAAATCATTGATGAACTCGTATCTCAAGCCGTCAGCGCATTAGAAGAACGTCATGGAAAAGCAGCCTAACACAGCCCGCAAATGGGATGAAGTAGATGCGGTGAAAGCGGGTCGCACACTCCGCCGCGCCCGCCAATATGCCAAGAAATCACAGCAAGACATAGCCGATGACATGCGTGTTAACTTAAGCGTGATAGAAGCCCTAGAAAACGGAGACTGGCGCAACCTTCCCGGTGACACCTATGCCAAAGGCTATATGCGCCGCTATGCCGAAATTGTAGGCATTGATGCGCCCGAAGCCGCCGCCCCATCCCGCACCAATGAACAAGAGGCTGTATCACATGTCAAACGTTTGGCAATGGGTTTGCGCGAAACGTCATTGCTGATGCGCCGCGCATTGGTTATGGTGGGTATCATTTTGTCGGTCGCACTCGTCACATGGTCGGTGCTGGACGAAACCAAACAACGCGTCAAACTTGAAATTGTAAAACCCGTGCCGCAACGTTTAAAAGACCTCCTAATCGAAGCAAAAGCCCCCGAACCAGAAACCATGGGTCCTCCAAAACGTGTAGAAGAAAAACCATTCGTTGAGCGTGAGCCAGAAGTAAAACGTGAGATTAAGACCGAGGTTATGGCTGAACCGAGAATTGAGATGACGCCTCCCGCAAGAAAGCCAGTTGCAATAATAGAAAAACCTAAAGCAACCCACCCTAAAGAACTGCCTAGAATTAATATTAAACCAAAAGCTGTTAAGGCTGCCGATGATGCGTTTAGTCCACCACCTAGAACCACCAAACCAACGCCTTCAGCACTTGATACACTCGTACAAAACACAGAGGATTAAGAGCCTATTATGTCATTACGCAAAAACACAAAACAAACGATGGTGGGGCATGTGCCTGTGGGGGGCGATGCGCCTATTGTGGTGCAGTCTATGACCAATACGGACACGGCAGATGTGGCGTCCACCACTGCGCAGGTGTTGGAACTGGCAGAGGCTGGCTCTGAGCTGGTGCGCATTACGGTGAATAATGAGGAATCGGCGGCGGCGGTTCCTGCCATTCGTGCGGCGCTGGATGCGGCGGGATGCAATGTACCACTAGTGGGTGATTTTCATTATAACGGGCATCGCTTGCTCGCTGATTATCCTGAGATGGCGCAAGCACTCGCGAAATATCGTATTAATCCGGGGAATGTCGGATTCGGCAAAAAGCAAGATGCTCAGTTTGCAGCAATGATTGAGCAAGCCATTGCCAACAACAAACCTGTACGTATTGGCGTCAATTGGGGGTCACTCGATCAATCGGTCTTGAAACGTTTGATGGATGAAAATGCCGCCCGCTCCGAACCATGGGATGCAGCCGCTGTACAACGCGAGGCACTCATTGTCAGCGCGCTTGAAAGTGCCACCTTCGCTGAAGGTGTCGGCATGGCGCCCAACATGATTACACTCTCCTGCAAAGTATCAGACGTGCAATCGCTCATTTTGGTCTATCGTGAACTCTCCAAACGCTGTGATTATCCGTTGCATTTGGGCTTAACCGAAGCAGGAATTGGCAGCAAAGGCATCGTCGCCTCCACCGCCGCACTCGCTGTGTTGTTGCAAGAAGGCATTGGCGACACGATTCGTATTTCTCTCACGCCCGAGCCGAACGCCTCACGCACCGAAGAAATAATCGTCGCACAAGAAATTCTACAAACGATGGGATTACGTTCATTCGTACCACTCGTCACCGCCTGCCCCGGCTGCGGACGCACCACCAGCACCTTCTTCCAAGCACTCGCCTCCGAAATTCAAACTTTCTTACGCGAGCGTATGCGTGTATGGACGAATGATTATATCGGCGCAGAAACCATGCAAGTTGCCGTGATGGGTTGCATCGTCAATGGCCCCGGCGAGAGCAAACAAGCCAATATCGGCATATCCCTCCCCGGCACAGGTGAAGCCCCCGCCGCCCCCATTTTTGAAGACGGCAAAAAAACCGTCACCCTACGCGGCGACAACATCATAGAAGAATTCAAAGACCGAATAGAAGCCTATGTTGAGCGCAGCTATGCGAAGAAGGATGCTGCATAGCTACTACTCCACCTTCACGCCAATACGGAATAATTGTGCTTTGGGATTCCAATGCTCAGGTTTATCTTCTTCATCACAGCGCCACGGCATGCCTTCGGCAATCCATTCTTCGCGCCATTGTTCGACTGTAATACCCTCGCTATCGTCGTGAAAGCCAAATTCAAAACCACAAGACAAACACAATTCATTGTTACTTGCACCATAATCAGTGTAGGCTGGCATTTCCAGCTCCCCATAGCCGCAAATTGGACATGTATACATTGCTCATTACTCCTTTACTGACACTAGTCCACCTTCACGCCAATACGGAATAATTGTGCTTTGGGGTTCCAATGCTCGGGTTTATCTCGATATTTGCTGTACCATTGCATGCCGTCGTTAATCCATCTGCTACGCCACTCTTCATGCGAAATCTCGTCATCATCATCCGTGACACCATATTCATAACCACACGAATAGCAAATCTCATAAGATCCTCCACCTAAACTGTTATAAGGTGGTTCACTTAACTCTGTGTAGCCACACACTGGACATGTATACATTTCCTTGCTCCAATCATTCACGTTACCTTACTGGGTTTCTGCCGCCAGATCGTCTTCTTAACTGTTCCTGCAAAATATAGCCACCTGCTCCACCACCGCCAACTCTGCTGTTTCCCCGATCACGAGGTTTTGGTTTATTATAATCGCTCAAATTATTAATGATTTTACCACCATTGTGCGGACCATATTTTCTTATCTGATTTTCAAAATACCTCGTCTTTTGCTTAGGCTTAAAATATGTCTTCGTTGTACCATCAGGATTATACGAACCAAACAAATTTGTCTTGGGGTCATAGTAACGAATGTTACCATATCTGTCCTGTACTGCAGGTAATTTCTGACGTATAGCACGCTCACGAAAGTCTTGTGCTTTTTTGATGTAGTCTCGCGCTGAGGATGCATTTACAGATTTTGCTTTTTTATCATAATGCTCAGCAAGTGTATCTATATTACCCCAATGGTGCTGACGAGAAATAT
>CALJMC010000034.1 GCA_937982385.1 uncultured Rickettsiales bacterium
CATTGGAGCGACCTTTTTCATTGTAATCTAGTTGGTTATTGAAACTTACTCTTTCAATAGACCAGCTTCGATATAGTAGCGCTTTGCACCAGGATGCAATGGAGCTGTCAGCCCTTTTGATACCATATCTTCTTTATTAAGCGTTGAGAGAATTGGATGCGTTGTTTTGAAATTCTCAAAATTCTCAAACAATGCCTTCACAACATTATAAACCAACTCCTCATCCGTACCGACAGAAGACACAACCGTTGCCTTCACACCGAAAGTGCTGATGTCTGCATCATTGCCTGTATACATGCCACCAGGAATCGTTGCTGGCGCATAATAGCTGTAATCCGCAATGAGTTTCTGAATCTCTTCATCATTAGCCGTTACAATTTTTGTCTCACAGGTAGACGTCACTTCTTGGATTGAACCATTTGGGTGACCTGTTGCAAATACAAAAGCATCAATCTGATTATCGCATAACTTCTGCGCTTGCTCAGATGCTTTAAATTCAGCTACGCGAGAGAACACATCAGTTGTCCAACCTTTGGCTTCCATCACTTTATCCATGGTCGCACGCATACCTGAGCCAGGGTTACCAATGCTCACGCGCTTGCCTTTAAGGTCATCCAGTGTGGTTATATTTTTGTCCGCACGAGACACCAACGTAAGTGCTTCACTATGAAGTGAGAACAATGAACGAAGGTCTTCGTTTTTACCCTGATCAGCAAAGACGCCAGAACCGTTAGCCGCATTATAATGCCAGTCAGACTGTGCAAATGCGATATCAAGTTCATTTTGACGCACTGCATTCAAATTATAGATAGAACCACCAGTGGATTCGACCGTACATTTAATGCCATGCTCTTTGGTTTTGCGGTTGACCAAGCGGCAAATCGTGCCACCTACTGGGTAATAGACACCCGTCACACCCGCGGTACCAAACGTTACAAATTTACGTTTTGCTTCTGCTTCACCAACGCCTGAACCCACCATGAGTGCGGCCATAAGTGCAGTTGTTCCAAGACGGCTTACTATATGCGAGATTTTCATCAACGCCTCCTATATTCGTTAAAAATAAGCTGAAGATTTTGTATCAGGACTGCACTTGCATTGCAAGCACCACCAACTAAAAAGATAACTCTCTTCGGTGTGAACCAACGGCACTATACCACGAAATGTAGTATTTGCCAAATGGGAGGCGCTATTTATAGTGTTTAGGGGCTAGGGATTGAGGTCTAGGGCTAGAAGCAGAGACTCAAATAATGAGCGCAGCAGCGCGAACCAGCCTTGAGCATCGCGCAAGCGATTCGCCTATTGCGGAGGACAGAACGTCCGTAGCAGGGGCAATTAGAATCTTCTCACCTGCGTTGCCCAGAATTCTTCTAGCTCAAGCAGTTGCTTGTTGAGGTCTTGCAGTGAAATATTACCATCCATGCGCTGAATATGCGCACCATAAAGCGTATCGATTTTTTCGCACAAGCCGAGCCCCTTTTCAGAGAGCTTCACACGGAACGAGCGCTTATCATGCTTTGATTGCTCTTGAATGAGATATTCATTCTCAACGAGTTTCTTCACATTGTAGGATACGTTTGAACCAAGATAATAGCCACGGTTTGTCAACTCACCTACTGTCAAATGCTCATCACCAATATTATAAAGAATAAGCGTCTGCACGTTATTGACATCATCAATGCGCAAACGATCCAGCTCTTCCTTCACCACGTCCAAAAAACGACGGTGCAAGCGCTCAATCAATAAAATCGTCTCAACATATACACCCTTCATAGGTCTCTCCTTATGATGCTCAACTCTTAAACGAGCGAAAACTGTGACTGCTACGAACGTAGCCTTACTTACGATATGTATTTAGCATAACACGACAACATACGAAAACTATATTTTTGTTATCAGTACTGACGGTTTAACTCTATTCTTCATTAAACGGCTGCAAATCTGCATCTGAGTAGAAACTCAGACTCACCGTCGTGCCAGCACCCAACTCACTTTCAATTTCAAGCTTACCACCATGCAACTCCATCAGTTTATTAGCAAGCGGCAGCCCCAGCCCGGTCCCTTCATAGCGACGGTTCAAGCCACTATCAATTTGGCCAAAGCTCTGCATTGCTTTTTCAATGTCAGCCTGGCTCATACCAATGCCGCTATCAGTCACCTTAATAACAATACGTTTACCCTTCTTATGCATCTCATGTTCTTGCATCTCAAGGGTCACGCGCCCACCGACAGGCGTAAACTTCACCGCATTGGACATAATGTTAAGGATAATCTGCACAAAACGCACACGGTCAGCCATCATATGGGTGATAGACTCTGGTATTTTCTGCACAAGCTTCACACCGCCAGCATCAGCGCGCCCCTCCAACAAAGTGAAGCATTTCTTGAGTGCTTTACGAACATCAAACTCTTCCACATCGAGAGACAGCTTGCCCGCTTCAGCCTTAGACAGATCGAGAATATCATTAATAATTTCGAGCAAGTGTGCGCCCGAATCATGGATATCTTGCGCATATTCGTAATATTTTGAATTCACAGGCCCGAATAACTGCCCTGTGATGATAGAGGAGAAGCCAATAATTGCATTAAGTGGTGTGCGTAATTCATGCGAGATACTCGCCAAGAAACGAGACTTCGCAAGGTTAGCATCCTCCGCCACTTTCTTTGCACGCTCCAGCTCAATATTTTGCTTTTGCATGGTTTCATCACGTCCCTCAATCTCATGTAACATATCATTGAAGGATTCAAGGAGGTTCACCATTTCGTCTTTGTCATTCTCTTTTTCATAATCGAAGACTTGTACACGGAAGCCATAGTTACGATTGCGCGAAATAACCGTTGCCGCCTCCGTCAAACGCTGAATCGGAGACGCAATAGAACGCTGCAACCATTTGGCCAACAGATACGCCACCAAGCATGCCAATATAATCACGAAAATGGCCGCAAAGGTCTGTTTACTAATCATCTCATGAATCACACGCAAATCAGATGCCACATAAATCGCACCGACTTTTTGCCCGCGCATCGACAAAATACGTACCGTTTCCAGCTCTTTATTTTGAAATTCAGTATAAGGCTTCGTCACTTTGGGACAGGTGAAGTCTACAACCATGTCTTTAGGAACAGCACCACCGTCTGTTACGTCCACTTGCTCACCCTCTATAGGATAGCGCGCGAACACATTACCTTCAACATCATAGATACAGGCTTTGGTGATCGCAGGCTTGAGCTTAAAGACTTGAAGATTCGCCACCACATCGTCACGACGCCCAATCGCCAAAGCAAACTGGTTACGCTCTCCAACCACGGATGCAGTCAATTCAAGCTCATTCGCCATCTGTTCTTTCTGATTATAGATCGCGAGATAGGTGACAGAAATCGTCGTAATAAGCACGGAGATAAAACTCACCAACAAGATGATAAGCAGTAATCTGTGTTTAATCGATAAATGTGAAACTGAAAATAATGCCATGACTCTCTCTACCTCACCACTTCTTCTGCAAGCTCAAGGAGCAGAGGGTCTAATGCTAAACGTTCAAAACGTGCATTAGCAACATTAATATCAAACCGCACGTTCTTTTCAGAGAAAAGCCCAAGCTGTGTGCTCGATTCTAAAAACCCAAGCACCCCACCATTATTCACAAAGCCCTTTGACATACCAATCGACAGCACGCCATGTCCACGCACCAAGTTCACATAATGTTGCGCACGTTTAATGTTCGACTCATTCACAATAAGAATATGGCAGAAAGGCATATGGTTTTCAGACACATCATCAAAGAAGCGTGCCGTCATACCAAGCGTGTTAGATGCAAGCAGGTTGCGAATATTATCACCGACACCACTTTTGCTTGTCGCACAAATTTCAATGCTACCCGCACTATTTTGTTTTTTGGCTGACCATGTCACCACCAGTGGCATTTGCAGAATAATCCCGGCCATAACATTCTCAACACTCATCGCTCTGCTTTCAGCACGGGATATAGGCGTCGCAACACCCATCACCAGCAATACAGAGAATAATACACAGAGTCGTTTCACTAAAGAATCCTATTGAACTAGAATTGTAGGGCAGCTCTTCCGAAGACGGTGCGCCCCACTTCTGTTTGTTGAGAATACGCAAAAGGAGAGAACTCCTCATGGGACGGGTCAGTAAGATTTTGACCAATAAGACTAAGCTCTAGGTTTTCAGTAGGATGCCAACCGAGACGCGCATCAAGCCTGAAATAACTATCAATATCCTCATCCGACAAGTTATCATTGTAATACAAAAAGCTATCAAATTCAAAATTATTACCTAAGTCCATATAAGAACGCACATTTGCCTGATGCTCTGGCGAACTTCCCTCAGGCGAGATGCTA
The DNA here is from genome assembly GCA_937982385.1 of uncultured Rickettsiales bacterium. Classification (GTDB taxonomy): domain Bacteria; phylum Pseudomonadota; class Alphaproteobacteria; order Rickettsiales; family UBA998; genus CALJMC01. Next base: position 4,363 of record CALJMC010000034.1, read on the forward strand.
ACACCATTGCCACGATAATCATTCTTCAAGAAACTATAGGCAGCAGCCAGTTTCCAGCTCTTATGTACACGCCAATTGACCGAAACCTCACCACCATATGCCTCACCGCGATCACGATTATCAAACAGAAGCGGCACCACTGGGTTACCAAAACTATCAATAAATGCGGCACCCGGTTCAAAGGTAATCAAGTCTTTATATTGATTATAAAACAGCGCAATGTCATAAGCGACATTATCTGTTGGCTTGGCACGATAACCCAACTCATAAGCGGTCATACGCTCAGACTCGACACCATCTTGACCTGTCAATTCCAAGAAACTCACCCCGGCACCAACAACACCGCTTTTGAATCGGAAGCCATAACTGCCACGACTCGGCGTGCGTCGCGCATGCGACACTGCCGCCCAAAAAGTATGATTTTGGTTAGGTAAATAGGTCAAACGCCCGCTAGGCTGAAACTCAAATTGCGTATATTCGTTATATTCTAGCTTCGCACCAGCCGTGAGATAAAGCTTCTTCGGCACGAGCGGAATTTTATTTTGCACAAACACATTAAATTCATCATCAGTGGCTTTCGCTGGAACAAAATCAGCATACTCGCCCCCCTTAGACTCATCTTTATTCATGCGATAGCCGACACCCATCACGATGTCATTTTCTTTATTCGGCGTCCAATTAAGTTTATAATTCGCATCGACTGACTGTACTTTATTTTTACTAAACACATCACGATTACGATTTTCCTGCGCATAATCAAATTTTACGGTCGATGACGTTGTTGGCGAAATAACTTTGTCCCATTTCGCACCAACATTGCCGCCATTCACATTTTCATTTTCAATAGCGCGATCCGTAAAAGGAGACGTCAAGACGGGAAACTCACGTTCAAAAGTTTCTTCCAAGCGGTAAAAATCGCCATATACACTGAATTTATTTTTATCAGATGATTGCCAATCGGCTCTGAAACCACCATTGCCAGCGGCACCATCATCATCGCGCCCTCCCGCAGTGAGGTTGCTTTCGGTTTCGTCATAACGTGCATGAGCACGAAAATGTCCAATATCACCAAGCTTGCCGCCATAACGCATGCCGCCACCCTTCTCGCGATGACCAAATTGCCCTTCAATGCGAGTCCCTTGCGTATCAACCGCTTCCTTAGAGATGATATTAATCACACCATTCACCGCCTCAGCACCCCAAAGCGTAGCCCCTGGACCACGAACAACCTCAATACGCTCAATATTATCGAGTTGTTGAGAAAGAGAATCCCACCATACCCCCGAAAAAATAGGGCTATAAACAGAGCGCCCGTCAACCAGCACTAGTAGCTTATTTGCATATTCATCATTGAAACC